>JALYNX010000001.1 GCA_030772935.1 Actinomycetota bacterium
CAGGGCCCATACCGGAGACGCCCCGAGCGAGGACGATTGCACCGCGGTCATCGATCCAACCAAGAAGACGCTGGCTCAGACCTGGGACATGCATGCCTCGGCCGGTGAGTACGTGGTGTTCCTCAAACTCGACCCGGTCAGCGGCCCGGGCTTGGTGGTGCAAACCACCGCCGGATGCTTGGGCCAGATCGGGATGAACGAAGCCGGGATCGCGATTGGGATCAACAACCTCACGGCGTTTGGCAAGCCCGGTGTCACCTGGCCGTTCGTGGTGCGCAAGGTCCTCGAACAAACCGACCTCGACAGCGCGATCGAATGTGTGACGACGGCGGACCTGGCGGGTGGTCACAACTTCCTCCTCATGGGCCCCGATGGCCAGGGGGTAAATATCGAGGCGATGCCGGGCTCGGTGCATGTGCAGCGCGTCGACCACGAGCCTTATGTCCACACCAACCATTGCCTCGACCCTGAAGCCATCAGGTTGGAGGCGGTGCGAGCACCGGAGAGCATGGCCAGCAGCCAGACCCGATTGGAACGCGGGGCGGATCTCGCCTCCGACCTCGAGGCATTCTTCGCAGAGCCGTCGATCGCGAGGAGAGCACCCACACCTCAGGACGTTGCCACCTGCGGTGCGGTGATCATGCGACCCGCCGAGCGGAGGATGGAGTCGGTTTGGGGAGTGCCCGGTGATCATCCTTGGGAGACTTTCCAGCTTTGAGTGAGGTGTCGATCGTCAATCTCGAGGCGTCGATGGCACCCGAGTTGGAGCGCATCGAGCTCACTTGCTTTCCGATGGCCAACCCCGACGACCTGCTCTCCGAGGCCGACATCCGCGCCTATGCCGAGACCTTTCCCGAGGGGTATTTCGTCGCCGTGGTCGACGGCCACCCGGTGGGGATGGGTGCCGGTATCTATCTCGACTTCGATTTCTCCAACCCCCAGCACACCATCGCGTCGATAACGGGCGAGCATCAATGTGGCAATCACGACCCCGATGGCGAGTGGTACTACGGCACCGACATGACGGTCCTTCCCGAGTATCGCGGCCGGGGGATCGGCAAGATGCTCTACGACGTGCGAAAGGCATTCGTCATGGAGGCAGGGAAGCGAGGGATCATTGCCGGTGGTGCCCTGCCCGGGTACTACAGCCACAAACATGAGATGACGATTCAGGAGTACGTCGAGAAGGTTGTAGCCGGCGAGCTGCGAGATCCGACGTTGACCTTCCAGATGTCGCAGGGTTTCGAGGTTCGCGGCCTCCTCGAGGACTACATCGAGGACGAGTCCGACGACGGCTGGGCTGCACTCATCGTCTGGGAGAACCCGGAGCGGACCTAAGCGCCGCTCTTCCTCTCCGACATCCCGTTGAGGACTTCGAGCACCACCCGGTTCGCCAAGTAGGCGGTCTGCTCTCCGGGGCCGTCGTAGGGCGGCGACACCTCCACGATGTCGGCTCCGAGGACCACCAGCTCCTTGGAGAGCCGGCGCACCGTGTCCAGGAGTTCTCTCGAGCTGAGCCCACCCGGCTCGGGTGTCCCCGTCCCCGGAGCGAAGCCGGGGTCGACGACGTCGATGTCTACCGAGATGAAGACTCCCTTGGCCCCACCTTCGAGTGAATAGGCCACAGCCTCGTCGACCACATCGTCGAGGCCGCGGGCGACGATCTCGTTCATCAAGAAGGAGCGCATCTTCTGCTCCTTCATCCACTGCATCACCTCGGGCTCGGGCCAATACCCGCGGAGCCCGATCTGGACAAAACGATGCCCGGGCACCGCACCGGACTCGATGAGCCTCCGCATCGGAGTTCCGTGGCCATGAAGCGACCCGTTCTGGATGAAGCCGGTGTCGGCGTGGGCATCGAAGTGAATGAGGGCGATCTCACCGAACCCGTGGACTCTTGCCACGCCAAGGGCGTCGGGCCAGGTGATGGTGTGGTCGCCGCCGAGGATGATCGGGACCTTTCCCGCCTTGGCCACCTGCTCGACAGTGTCCGCGATCCGCTGAATCGAAAGCTCGAGATCGCCGGGGCGCACGTAGACGTCGCCCACATCGACCACTCCCAGGATCTCGAAGGGATCGAGACCAGTCGGGAGGTGGGGCCGGTATCCGTCCATTGCCCCGTAATCGGCGTTCCTGATAGCGCGGGGGCCGAACCGAGCTCCCGGTCGGAAGGTGGTGCCCCAATCGAAGGGGGCGCCGATGATCACCACGTCCCCGTCGCCCAACTCGTCCATCTTCACCGCCGGGACACCAAGGAAGGAGTTCCTCGATGCGAACGACAGATACTCGGCCGAGGCGAAGGGGATCTCGCCCTGGCGTTGTTCGTAAGGCGGGTACATCGGCTCGTTACGCTAACTGGACTCAACGCCAGGTTGGGCAGACATGACACCCCAGGTCGTACAACGCACATACGTCACGCTGGTTCTGCTGCAGACCCTTGCTGCCTCCCTGATCTGGGGGGTCAACACCCTGTTCCTCCTCGACGCCGGTCTTTCGCTCACCGAGGCGTTCGTCGCCAATGCCGCCTTCACCGCGGGGATGATGATCTTCGAGGTGCCGACCGGAGTGATCGCCGACACTTTCGGGAGGAGGCTTTCGTTCATGCTCGGTGCCGGCACTCTGCTGGTGACGACGCTGGCCTACTTGGGTCTGTGGTATCTGGAGGCTGGGATCTGGTGGTGGATCCTGGTCTCCGCCCTCATCGGCCTCGGCTTCACCTTCTTCTCCGGGGCGACCGAGGCCTGGCTGGTAGATGCCCTCAAGGCCACCGGCTACGAGGGCTCGATCGAGACTGTCTTTGGCAAGGGCCAAGCCGCGGGTGGTGCCGCCTTGCTGGTCGGCACAATTACCGGTGGTTTCCTCGGGCAGATCAATCTCGGGATCCCCTACTTTGCGAGGTCTTTCCTCCTGCTGGCGGTGGTCGTAGCCGCCTGGCTGTGGATGCATGATCTCGGTTTCGAGCCGCAGCGGGGGGTGGCGATCAAGCCCCAAGTGGCGGGGATCCTTCGCAATTCGGTGAAGCACGGGTTCGGGAACCCACCGGTGCGGATGTTTTTGCTCGCCGCGCCATTCGCCAGTGGGGTCGGCATTTGGGCGTTCTACGCCTTCCAGCCCTACCTCCTGCAGCTGTTCGGCGACCCCAACGCCACCTATCTCTCCGGCATCGCCGCCGCTGTCTTCGCTCTGGCCCAGATCGTCGGGGGCTCATCGGTCCGATTGGTGCGGAAAGTCTTCGCTACCAGGACCAGCGTCCTCGCCGGCCAGGTCGTCGTCGGCGCTCTGGCCCTGATCGGCGCCGGGCTCGCCGAGTGGTTGAACATCCCCGTCGGGTTCTGGGTGGCGATCGCCCTATTGACGGTCACCGCGCTGGTGGGAGCGCTGGCCACGCCGCTCCAGCAAGCATTCTTGAACGACAGCATCCCCTCGGAGCAACGAGCCACGGTGCTCTCCTTCGTGTCGCTCACCGGCAGCGCAGGCGGGGTGGTGACCCAGCCGCTCCTGGGGAAGGTGGCCGACGTCTACTCGCTCGGGATCGGCTACATCGTCGCCGGAGGCATCTATGCCCTCGGCCTGCCGTTCGTGATCGCGGTGCGGAGGATGGGCCTGGCCGCGGACCGGGTGACCAGAGAGCCGCAGCCACCGGTCGTGGCCTGATTCTGGCAAGATTCGGTGATGGCACAGCACGAGTCGACATCAGGAAACGCCAGCAGGTCGATCGTCCGCGCCGTCGCTATCGGGGTACCGGTCGGGGTCGTGGGGCTGACCTTTGCCGTATGGCTGATCACCGATCTCGACCTTTTCGACTGTTTTGCCACCGCCATCATGCCCGGCGTGCTGCTGGGGGCGTTCGCCGGCGGGTTCGTCGGAACGGCAACCGGGATGGACGAGTAGGGGAAGCTCGTCCCACGTCTCAAGTCACAGGTCGCAAGCCGAACCAATTGCGACCCATCTCGAGCTGTCGATGGCTGGTCTTTGCCTGACCTGAGACCTGAGACCTGAGACCTGAGACTCAATCCTCGCGGAGCACGAACACCACGGTCTGCAGGTCGGTGAACTCATCGATTCGCTGACGTCCCCAACCGGTGTCGGTGCCGGCGGCGCCACCGAACGGCTGGAACGTCTCCCAGAAGTCGGTCGAATCGTTGACGATCACCGTGCCCGAGCGAATCCGGTCGGCGTACCAAAACGCCTTGCTCAGGTCGTTGGTGAATACCGCAGCCTGCAGGCCGAGATGGGTCCGATTGGCGACACCGACCGCGTCGTCGTCGTCCCGGGCGCTCAGAATCGGCAGCACCGGGCCGAAAGACTCCTCCTGAGAGACCTCGGACTCCTCGGGGACCCGATCCAGCATCGTGAACTGGTAGTAGAGATCGGTGGGGAACCCGGATGCCCGGGCACCGCCCATCAGCAACTCCGCACCCCGATCGACCGCATCGGCGATGTGACGATCCATCTTGGCTGCCGTTGGCTCGTTGTTGAGCGGGCCCATGTTGGTGCTGGCCTCGAAGGGATCTCCGAGACGCACCTCCTGTGCAGCCTTGAGGGCAGCCTCCACGAACTCGTCGTGGACCTCGTCGACGACGATCACCCGCTCGGTGGCGACACAGACCTGTCCGGCGTTGTAATACGCCCCGTATACCGCGGCCTGGGCGGCCTTAGTGACGTCGGCGTCCGCGGTCACCACCGTGGGGCCGTTGCCTGACATCTCCATGATCGAGCGCTTCAGACCCATGGCGGCGACGATCTTCTTGCCGGTCGCAGACGAACCGGTGAACCCAACGGCATCGACGCCATCGTGGGTCACCAGCGCAGTCCCGATGTCTCCGGCACCGGGGATCACCGATATCGCCCCTTTGGGTGCTCCGGCCTCCTCGAACACCTTGGCCATCTCGAGGAGCGCCCAGGAGGTGAACTCGGGTGGTTTGACGATCACCGCGTTGCCGGTGGCCAGACCGGGGCCGACGTACTCCATGGGGATCATCACCGGGAAGTTCCAGGGGGTGATCGCAACCCACACCCCAACCGGCCGACGCATCGTGAACATCCTCCGATGCCGGCTGGTGGTGGGGATCAACTCGCCCTTGAGTCGCTTGACGTCTTCGGCGGCGATCTGGAAGTAGTCGCCCGACTCGGCGATGTCGTCGAGTGCCTCCGCCTCGTAGGGCTTTCCCTGCTCGGTGGAGAGGATGCGAGCTACGTCTTCCACACGGCTCTGCCACAGGTCATAGATCCGGAGGCAGAGATCCGCCCGTTCGAACGCGGTCCAGTGCCGCATCTCCTCGGTGGCCTCCCGGGCCGCGGCCACTGCCTGGTCGATGTCGGCGGTTGACGCTTTGGGAACGTTGTAGATGTGCTCTCCGGTTGAGGGGGACTTGACCTCGTAGTGGTCTTCTCCCGTGCCCGCGGTCCACTCACCGGCTATGAAGAGCTTGAGATCTGTCGTCATGGTCGAAGGGTAGTTTCAGGTCATGTCTCAGGTTGAACCACCGTTCAGTAGCATCGGCCAGGAGGCGGAGGGTCCAAGAGGAGTGAGAAAATGAGTCTCCAGGGCGAGAAGACCAGAGAGTGGTACCAGCGAGCCTCGGCCGTTTTGGTCAACGGAGTCTCGAGCCAGTTCCGTTACTGGGGTGACGAGGACACCATGGTCATCGACCACGGCAAGGCGGGCCATGTCTTCGACATGGACGGCAAGCGCTACATCGATTACCAGCTTGGGTTCGGCCCGGTCATCCTCGGTCACGGCGAGCCCTCGGTCTCAGCCGCGGTCGCCGAGGCTGCCGGGGAGGCCACCAGCTTCGCCATGACCCAGCGACGCGAGGTCGAAGCTGCCGAGAAGGTGATCGCCACCCTGGGCTGGCCCGACTTGATGCGGTTCACCAACACTGGTACCGAGGCGACGATGCACGCGATCCGACTCGCCCGCGGCGTGACCGGCCGCGACCTGGTGATCAAATTCGAGGGGCAGTACCACGGGATGCACGATTACGTGTTGTTCTCCACCGCGGGGGTCCCGGTGAGCGGTCTTGGGTCCCGGCTCAAGCCGATCCCGCTGCAATCGAGCTCTGGCATCCCCGAGACCATCCGCTCCTACATCAGAACACTTCCCTTCAACGACCTCGATCACGTGGAGCGGGCCTTCAGAGACGAAGGCGGTCGCATCGCAGCGGTGATCGTGGAGCCGATGCTCGGGAACGCATTCGGGATCCTCCCCCGGCCTGGCTTTCTCGAGGGCCTGCGCAAGCTCTGCGACGAGCATCGAGCGGTCCTCATCTTCGACGAGGTGAAGACCGGGTTTCGGGTGGCACTCGGCGGCGCCAACGAGCGATTCGGAGTCACACCTGACTTGGGCACCTACGCCAAGGCCTTGGGCAACGGATTCCCGGTGGCTGCGATCGCCTTTCGTGATTGGGTGGCCGAGGGATGGAGGCGCGGTGGCATCGCCCAGGCCGGGACCTATTCCGGGGGAGGGATCGCCTCGGCTGCGGCCGGCGCCACTCTCGACCTGCTTCGCACCGGTGAACCGCTGGCGCGGGTTCAGAAGACCGGGCAGGCCCTGATGGAGGGTTTGGAGAAGATCCTCGCCGACAAGGGAATCGAGGGGAAGACGGTGGGCGACCCGGCGATGTTCTCGATTTTCCTGGGCGAGGGCGATCTCAACGAGTTCCGGGACGCCGCCAAACACGACGATGAGCGATATGACGACATCATGTTTCGGATGATCCGAAGAGGTGTCATGCCCTGTCCTGACGCTTTGGAGCCCTGGTTTGTCTGCGCTGCCCACACCGAGGAGGACGTGGCAACGACACTCCAGGTGTTCGAGGAGTCGCTCGTGGAGTCACTGGCCGAGGCTTGATACGCCGGGCAGTCCCTGGCGACCTCGACGTCGTCCTCGAGCTCTCCAAGGAGTTCTGTGTGCTCGATGGCCACGTCTTCGAGGCGGGACGGGTCAAGCCCGCTCTGATCCCCCTGCTGGCGTCCGATGCCCATGGCGT
>JALYNX010000002.1 GCA_030772935.1 Actinomycetota bacterium
GGGGCCCCTCAGTCGTTGGGGGATCCTCGAAATTGGGAGCCTCAGGTCTCAAATGCGGACCTGTGCAACCCAATAACGGTCGAGCAAGCGGGAGCCGGGATCTGCCCGGGCTCACAAAGAGGGCTTCAGGTCCTTGGCCGCCTCGATCCAACCCTCGACCATTGCCTCCGTCGGGAGACGTCGCACCACTTTGGACTGCCCATTGAGCCCGATGATCTTGGCCAGCAATGCAGTCGGATTGCGACGCCGAAGGTCGCGCAGGGTGTCGACACCAGCGGCGACCAGGAGCTCGGCATATTCGGCTCCGACCCCCTTGACCCGCAGCAAGTCGGAGTGATGAACCCACTGTTGGACGTCTTTGGATTCGAAACCGAGTGTCGTGGATAGATCGGTCCGCTCCTTGCGATTCGAGGCAACTTCGAGCAGGCCTTTGCTGGTGCGAATCCCGGCCTTTCGAAGTTTCGTCGCGTCCTTGACCCCGATCCCCGCCACCTGATCGATCCGAGCCATCAATCCCTTCTCTCCGCTCGACTCAACAGTCGCAGAACTCTATACCCCGGATCAAACCCTCAGCCCGGGTGCTTCGGCCTCATGTCCACAACATCGCGCTCGGTGTCTACGTCCCGCGGCGCGAGGTCGGAGAACCACACCTCGTTGACCCATTCCGGATGTGCCTGCCATAACCGGCCGGCGCCCTCGTCGCCCTCGAGCGACATGAGACGCGGCCACAGCAGGCGATCCACCAGGACAGGGTTGCCCGACGTGTAGCGGTACTTGGGGACACTCACCGGGCGGTCCGCCCGGGCATGAGAGGCCAACAGCTCGTCCACGACCTGGACGGGAACCGCCGGCTGGTCGCCGAGGACGATCAGCGCCTGGTCACAACGAGAGAGCCGGGTCAAGGCGTCGAGGCCGACACGTATCGAGGATGCGATCCCTTCTTCCCATTCCGGGTTCTCCACCACCCCAGCTTCGCCAAGGTCGACCTCGGCGAGGATGCGGTCGGACTCATAGCCGACCACCACCCACACCTCTTCCACGGGGAACTCATTGGTTCGAGCCACCACGTGCCCCAGGAGGTTGGTGTCACCCCAAGGCTCCAGTTGCTTGGGCCGACCCAGCCGTCGCGAGCGACCGGCGGCCAAGATCACGGCAGCAATGGACATATTGGGGAAACCTAGCCGTCAGGCACGCAACCGTTGACCGACCAGATCGGCCGGTTCCGCATGCAGATACCGCTCGGTGATCATCTCGGCGAGGATTGCTATCGCGGTCTCCCCGGCGGTTCTCGACCCGATGTCGAGACCGATGGGGCCATGGATCCGGTCGACCTGTTCGGGGGTGAACCCGGCCTCCAACAACCGTCTGCGCCGCGCCGCGGAGGTCTTCGACGAGCCCATCGCCCCCAGATATCGAGCCGGCGATGGGAGCACGATCGGCCACAGCGGATCTTCGAACCGCCGGTCGTGGGTGAGGACCACCACGAAGGTTTGCTCATCGAAGGATGCCGGGTCACACACCTCCCCTGGCCATCCCACTCGCAGCTCATCGGCGCCGGGGAACCGTTCTTTGGTCACGAACGCCGACCGGGGGTCGGCCACGATGGTGCGGAACCCGAGAAGCCCGGCGTGCTCCACGAGTTCCTGGGCGATATGGACCGCCCCGAACACAAAGAGACGGGGACGGGGAGCCAACACCTCGTAGAAGACCTCGGTGTCCCCGTAGCCGAGGGTGACGGTCTGCTCTCTCGCCATCAGGCTCACCGCGTCTTTGCGAACGGAATCGGCCAAATTCGTTGGGATCGACCCGGCAACCACCGATCCCGACCCGTCGAGGACAGCCTTGTTGCCCTGGCCGTCGCCGACGATCACTGTCACCACCACACCACGCTGATCCTGTTCAGTGAGTTGAGTGATGGCGTCGAGTATCGGATCGCTCACCACGGCTCGATGTAGACCTGGATCGTGCCCCCACAGGCCAGACCGACCGCAAAGGCTTCGTCGTCGGCGATGCCATAGGTCACCAGTTCGGGCTCTCCGCTCGCCAGGACGCCGAGGGCCCTGACCACCACGTCGTTCTCGACACAGCCGCCCGAGACCGAACCCTCCATTTCCCCGGTGGAAGACACCAGCATCGAGGACCCCGGCCCGCGAGGCGCCGAGCCGTAGGCCTTTACCACCGTGGCCCGCGCCATCCGCTTGCCCTGCTCGGACCAGATCCGACGCGTCTCGAGATTGTCACGCATTGCGTCCCGAGGCTACCCCGGACCTGGCGCTGGGCTCAGAATGCGACCTGAAACCTGGTCACTGCCCCCACCCCTTCGACATCGAGAAGGGACGCCACCCCTATCTGCTGAACGGTCCCTCCGGAGGCCACGGTGGCGTCCATGGCGGCGGCGATCACGTCGTCGACGGCGAACAACGTGGCCGAGCAGATCGGGCAGACCTCCCCGGAGCGGGCCAGGAAGCCGCACTGATTGCAGATCACCCCAGTTCGGGTGAACGAGCCCGCCACGACCAAAGTGTCCACGGCATGGGCGTTGCACGCCTGCAGCGCCTCGGCCAGACCGAGAACCGCTAGCCCACCGCCCCGGGCGGTGTTGCACAGCTGCTCGGCCAAAGCCGCCTGCCTCCGCTTGCGCACCTCGTCCCCCAGCTCCGCCACCTTGGAGCGAAGTGCCGCCGGGGTCAGCGTCTGTGGGTTGGCGGTGAATGTGGCGCGTTCCAGATTGGCCAGATATGGGTGCAGGGTGCGCCCGATGTCTTCGATTGTCTCCTCGTGCCCGCCTACCACCAAGAAACCGAGCGGTCGCTCGAGATGCCTCTCCAGTAGCTTGGCCCCGGCTTCCTTCCACATCCGGGTGGTCTCTTCGTCGGCGTGGGCACGGAGGTTGTGCTCGTCATATCCGCCAAACCCGCCGTAGTTCGGCTTTCCGATCTCGGCTTCGAGAACCGCCAGCTCCTCGACCATGCCATCGGATCCGACGAAAACCCGGGTCATGACCCGATCGCCGACAATGACACCGACACGCAATGGCCTCGGCGCCGCCCGCAGGGGCCGGAGATAGGGACGAGGTCCGAGGGAGGAGACGTTGGGGACCGAGTGGGTAAGGGGTTCGAGGAGGAATACTCCGTCGGCGTCCGAAGCGAAGATGGCGTAGGCCGGAGCGACATCGCCTTCCAACTGGTCGGCGAGACCGTGGATTCGCTCGGCGTCGACGCGGACACTCTTTCGAATATCGCCCCCGTGGCTTTCCGCCTCCTCGCGTACCGGTTTCAGAAGGTCGCTGAGGAGGGCTCCCATCCCTCCCGGGCCAGTGCGATCAAAGTAGATCGAGATCAGGGACCCCGAGCTGCTTCTCAGACCTGCAATCGGGTCGGCCAGGGATCTCCGACCGCCACCACGCTGATGAACGTCACCAACCGGTTCGGGCACTCGGGGCGTCACTGCGAGGTCGAACCTACTCGGTGCCCGAGCCGGCCGTCACAGTGCAGAGGTGAGCGCAATCGTCATCTCTTCGAGGACCCACCCCAGAAAGTCGAGAACCTGTCGCTGCTCTTCGGGAAGCTGATCGTGGTCAGCTTCGACCTCGAGGCCGAAACGAGCACCCAATGCCAGCCGTCCCTCGTTGAGCACCCGGAGGAAGGCGTCGGCCTCCTCGGTGGTCAATCCGAGCTTTCCATCGCTTTCCACAACCCGGCGATACACGCCACGATCGGCGGCGCGGGCCATCGATAGCTCCTCGCCCATGAAGAGCCACCATTCCGAGTTGGCCTCCGGGTCATCGAGGTACACCGGAACCTGAAGACGTTGCGTCGCCGGGTCGTCACCGGAGGCGGGCACCGAAGCCAGGAGCTCGAGGACATCGGAGAGGAACTCCTTCTCTTCGGCAGGGAGGTCAACGACGATCCTGCCGCTTCGATATCGGAAACGACTGCGGCTCATTGCTCCATGGTCGCCCACAACCCATGCCCATGAAGCCGGAAGCAGTCGATCTCGGCCTTCTCCCGCGGGCCGTCAGAGACCCGGGCCCGGCCGTCGAAATGGACTTCGAGCATCAGCCTGGTCGCCTTCTCGGTGTCATAGCCAAAGAGCTTGCGAAACACGTAGACGACGTAAGCCATCGTGTTGACCGGGTCGTTCCAGACAATGACCTGCCAGGGTCGGTCGAGATCGGTTTCCTCACCCGTGTCCGGCGTGATTACTGGGCTGGGTCGGGTCGTCACCCGCCCAATCGTACGCCCGCTCTCACTCTTCGATACCTGGGAGGGATCCCAGGACCGATGCCCGGCATGACTCGGCCGCGGCCGCCAACTCGGGATCGCCATAGGGGATCTCCGCCACCGAGAAGGGAGCGCCGACTCCGGCGAATCCCGGCACCGGATCCGGGAAATCCAAGACCCCGTTGGCCCGCATGCATTGGCTGAAGGCGCTGAGCTCTTGGTTGATCTCCCGTCGCAACTCATCTTCGGCCCCAAGGTCGAGTGCTCCCGTGTTCAAGCTCGTCGAGCAGACGGCCAGCGCCTCGGCGACAGCCGGGTCACCAAAGTCGATGGTCATGACCACCAGGTCGAGACGGGGCCGCCCTGTGGCATCGAATGGCACTTCCTCGATCACAACACCGTGGTCACCCAGACAGCTCTTGAATTCCTCCACCGCGGCCCCGGTGACGGTGGTGGTGGAAGTGGTGGTGGGAGCAATGGTCGAAGTCGGCAGAGAATCGGTGACGGACGGTCCGCCGAGGTCGGGGGTGCATGCCACCGCTATCACAACCAGGAGAAGCAGTGGGGTGAGTCGTCGAATCAGCCGACTCCGGGCCCCGAGGGCCCCACCCCTTCGGCGAGGATCATCGCCAGGTCCCTCACCTTCACATCGTCCCTGCCCAGTTCCTTGACTCCGTCGTCGAGCATCACGAAACAGAACGGGCAGGCGACGGCGATCTCGTCAGCGTCGGTGGCCAGAGCCTCCTCCGCCCTCTCGATGTTGACCTTCTTCCCGGTCTGCTCCTCCATCCAGAACCTGGCCCCTCCCGCACCACAGCACAAGGCACGGGTGCCATGACGGGGCATCTCGACCACCTCGATGTCGCCAGAGGCACCGAGCACATTCCGCGGCGCCAGATAGACGTCGTTGTGCCTGCCCAGATAACAGGGGTCGTGATAGGCGATCTTCTTCGGCGCCCCGTCCTCCTTGGTCGGGACCGAGAGCCGGCCCTGTCCCAGCAACTCGGCGAGAAGCTGGCTGTGATGCACTACCTCGTAGTCGCCGCCGAACTGTGGGTACTCGTTGGCGATGGTGTTGAAGCAATGGGCGCATTGGGTGATGACCTTGGTGACCCCGTTCGCACCGAAGGTGGCGATGTTCTGCAGCGCCAGTTGCTGAAAAACGAATTCGTTGCCCGCCCGCCGGGCCGGGTCACCATTGCAAACCTCGGCCCGGCCCAGGATGGCGAAGTCGATCCCCGCCTTGTGGAGCAGCCTGGCGAGTGCGACTGAAACGGCTGTGTTCCGGTCGTCGAAGGAACCGGCACAACCGACGAACCACAGATACTCCGCCGTGGTCTTCCCGTCCACGCCGAACACCGGCACCTCGAAGTCCAGTTCCTCGGTCCATGCGGCTCGACTCTGTTGGCTCATGCCCCACGGATTGGACTGGTTCTCCATGGCCACGAAAGCCTTGCCCAACTCGCTCGGAAACTCCGACTCCATAAGGGTGAGATACCGACGCATGTCGAGGATGCGGTCGAGGATCTCGATGTTGACCGGACAGATCTCGTCACAGGCCCGGCAGGTGGTGCAGGCGAACACCTCGTCGGGTCGCACCCTCTCGAACAACGCGTCCTCCCCCTCGAGTACCACCACCGATGACACCGGTGGGCTCACCCCGGCGGCGGCGGCCGCCACCTCCCCGGTCTTGAGGACGATCTCGCGCGGGTCGAGGGGCTTGCCGGTGATGTTGGCGGGGCAAACGGAGGTGCATCTCCCACACACGGTGCAGGCGTCGGTGTCGAAGATCTGCTTCCAGGTGAGACCTGAGGCCAGCGAGGCCCCGATGGTGTCGATGTCGTCGGCCTCGAGAAGATTTGGCATCTCCCGCATCGCGCCTTTTGGCCGAGGATGTGCGGAGAGAAACAGGTTCGCCGGCGAAGTGAACATGTGCCGGAGCTTGGTCACCGGCAGGATGACGAGGAAGGCGACAAATCCGAGAACATGGCCAATCCAGAAGACCCGGTGCAGGTCGCCCGCGCTGCTCTCCGGGATCAGAGCTGACAAAGGGTGGCCGACGAACGACCACACCTCGAAGTCGGGTCTGCCGGCTAGCGAGATGCGAGCGGCCTCGGTGAGCAGCCCGCTCAGCCCCAACACCACAAGCAGGCCGAGGATCAGGGCATCCTCCGGTTTGGTCTTGGTCCGGATCCGATCCGGCGGCACGAGGTAGCGGTTGACGACTGCAAGCGCCAGACCACCCAGATAGGCCAACGACGCGAGATCGAGGATCGCCGAGTAGCCCTGGTAGACCGGGCCCCGGAGGAACTTCAGATTGCCGGGGAGCAGATGATCGATCTCGAGAGTCACTGTCCCCAGGAAGAGCACGATGAACCCGTAGTAGATCAACGAGTGCATCACGCCGGCTCGGGGGTCGCGCATCAGGGTCTTCATACGCAGGCCGGAGTCGAGGTCCTTGAGACGGCGACCCCACATCCCGACCCGCGACTCGGGGCGCCCCCGTTCCCAGGAGACAGCCCTGCGGGCGAGGAGGTGGAGCGAAGACCAGACGAAGACGGCGACTGTCACGTAGAAGACCAATTGGACCGGATCGGGGATGTTGCCGAATACCTCCCGACCGACCTCGAAATGAGGCTCCGCGGGGATCGTCCCCAGGAGCCCGAGTGCCAGGATGCTCAAGGCCCCGGCCACGCCCAGGCCTTCGATGACATAGGAAATGGCTGGCCATTTCGAGGTGGTGACCTCGTCCTGACGCTCCTGGGTGAGGGCCATGGCGGCGAGTGTAGAAGTGACTGCCGTGGAGACCGGCTACCCCCGGTGGAGCACTCGGATTGTCAGGAGCCGAACACCGACCGCACGAAGAACCAGGTATTCGAAGGGCGCTCTGCGAGCCGCCGAGTCAGATAGGGGTACCACTGCGAGCCGAAGGGCAGGTAGACCCGAAGCGGAAAGCCGGCTGTGACCAGCTCGCGCTGCAGTGTTGGCCGCACCCCGTAGAGCATTTGGAACTCGAATGGCTCCTCTCGAGTTCCGGCCAGATCCCGGCTCAGATCCACCATCGCCTGATCGTGGGTGGCGATGGCGGGGAGGGCTCCGGTTGATGTCATCAGGGCCCGGATCTGTTGGGCAAAGGCGGCGTCGACCTCCGACTTCGAGCGGAGGGCGATTGTCGCCGGTTCCACATAGGCGCCCTTGCACAGCCTGATATGCCCGCCGAGGGGGATCAGCCGAGTCAGATCATCTGGGGTGCGGCGCATATAGGCCTGCAACGCGAGGCCCAGGTTGCCGTGGGTTTTCTGGGCCTTTGCATAGAGCTCCACGGTGGCCGCGGTGTGATCTGAATCCTCCATATCGATGGTGACGGTGGCACCGATGGCCTTAGCTGCCACGGCGAGGACATCGATCGCCTCGGTAGCGAGGTCGTGGTCGATGTTGAGCCCGAGTTGGGTCAACTTGACCGAGATGTTTGCCTCGAGACCCTCGGCTGCAATGCTCTCCAAGCATTCGAGGTATTCATCCCTCGCCCCAACTGCCGTTTCCCGGTCACGGACTTCTTCTCCCAGGAGATCGAGGGAAACGAGGAATCCCTCTCCGTTGAGGCTTTTGGCTACCCGGACCCCGTCGTCGAGGTTGTCGCCTGCGACAAAGCGGCGGGCCAGGGCTTTGCCGGGTTTGGTCCCGGTGACCAGCTTCTGGACCGGACGGGCCTGAGTTGTCGATACCACCAGCTTCGAGAAGACACTCAACCCTTCCCCCCGAGCTCGGTGGATCGTCTCGCGGCGGCAGCCACCGCATCCTCCACCAGGGCTCGGAAGCCTCGCTCCTCTAAGACGTGCATCGCCGCCGCGGTAGTGCCACCCGGCGACGTCACCTGGGACCGAAGCTCCGCAGGGGTCTTGCCGGTGCTCGTCAGAAGATGGCCGGCACCGCGAATCGTCTGGTGGACGAAGCTCTCGGCAATGTCTCGAGGGAGACCCTCTCGCACTGCGGCCTCGGTGAGGGCCTCCGCCAGGAGAAAGACGTACGCCGGACCGGTCCCCGACACCGCGGTCACCGCGTCCAACAGATTCTCGTCCATGATCCGTACCGATCCCACCGCACCGAGGACCTTGCTGGCGAGGTCGAGGTGCTCGGAGGCGGCGTTGGCCCCGGCGGCAATCCCGGTGACACCCTCACCCACCAGCGCCGGGGTGTTGGGCATCGCCCTCACTACCGGGACCGCGCCCAACCGCGACTCGTAGGTGCCGGTGGTGACCCCTGCGGCAAGGGAGAGCACCATCTGCTCGGGTGCCACATGCCCGGAGAGATGATCGAGGAGCGAGGGGACGTCGCGGGGCTTGACGGCAATTACCACCACCTCACGCCCTTTGATCGTCTCCACGGGGTCGGGGGAGACCGTCGAGCCTGATCCCTGGGACAACTCCTCGGCTCGATCGGGGCGGCGAACACAAAGCGAAATGTCCTCCGGCGCCCACCCTGCTCGGAACAGGCCGGACATGAGGGCTTCCCCCATCGCCCCGACTCCGATTATTGCCACAGATGCGTGCCCGGACATCGGGCGAGTATATGGAGAGGCCGGGTTGCTCAGCCGAGACGGGACCTGATCAGCTCAACAACCGTCGCCACCGCCCTTGGGTTGTAGCCCTCAGGGATGATCAGATCGGCGTGACGCTTCGAGTTCTCGACATACTCGATGTGCATCGGCCGAACGGTTTCGAAGTACTGGCTCACGACCGAATCGACGGTGCGCCCTCGTTCCTCGATGTCCCGCAGCAGTCGGCGGGCGAGGCGGACATCGGCGTCGGTGTCAACGAAGATCTTGAGGTCGAGCTCGGATCGAAGCTCCGGCTCGGCGAGCACCAGAATCCCCTCGACCACGACCACCTGCGCCGGCTCGATCCGCATCGTTTCCTCGGATCGAAGATGAACCGCGAAGTCATAGACCGGACGCTCGATCGGCTCACCCGAGCGCAACGCAATGAGATGCTCGACGAGCAGTTCGGTCTCTAATGAGGCAGGGTGGTCGTAGTTGACCTTGGTCCGCTGTTCGTACGAGAGCTCGGGAGCATGCCGGTAGTACGCATCATGCTGAACCAGGGAGACTTTGCCATCGAGACGTTCGAGGACCGCCTCGGCGATGGTGGTTTTTCCGGATCCAGATCCTCCGGCGAGGCCTATGAAAAGAGGACGATCGAGTTTCCAAGGGCTGCGCTGCGGCATGCCCCGGCGACGTTACTTGTCGGCTACCCGGCTTCGCAGACGGCGGATCTCGTCGTAGACACCGTCGGTGAGCGTGGTGGAGGCCGGCGCGGAAACGCCCTTGACCTCGACGGAGACTTTGGCGGAGTGGGAGCGGGCCTCCGCAGCCTTGGACATGTGAACCGGTTCTGGCTCGGCAGCAGCCACCACCAGTTCGGTCTCCGACGGGCTTGAGGAAGGAGCCTGCTCGAGCCAGTTGGGAGTGGTGGCGCCCGGCGCCACATCCTCGGCGAGACGGTCGAGCCAATTCGACTCACCGTCCTCTGCCACCAGGGCCTCTGCCATGCCGAGACGGTGAAGGGTGTGGAAGATGCGGATGGCGGTTCCTCTACCGAACTTCACTTCGAGATGATTGAAGGTGAAAGGCTGAACCAGGGTGACCAGCGCATGCCAGTCCGCAGGCTCGATGGTTATCGGGCCATCGATCTCGTGAATGAGTCGGACGCCCGTGGCTTCGAACAGCCCGGCATCGATGACTTCGCCTTCCAGAGATCTCAGGGCCTCGACGTCGGAGAGGATTTCCTCCACGGTCCAACCCTTGATCTCCGGACCGTCGGCCGGGCCGACCGAAAATGTGCCGGTCTCGATCCCCGAGAGCACGTAGAGGATGTCGGCGATGCCGCTGCGGTCGGCTCCGAGGTAACTCCCCTTGGCCCCGATCAGCTCGGCGCCAGTGACCCTGCCTTCACCGAAGAAAACCCGAGCCTGCCTCTCGCCAGCAATGTCGAGGGAACCCGTCTTCTTCGTGACCTGCATGATCTGGAGGAGGTCATTGACACTCCAGTCAGAGAGTTGGCCCGAAAGTTGCATCTGTGATTCCATGGATGGGTTCCTATCCCTTCGGGTGACTATCGGCATGGGAATATGGATGGTTGAGCCGGTTCATCCCTCTTTTCGAGCCTTCATGGCCCTTTTTTGCTCCCGCAGCGTGGCGACGTCTTCGAAGTTGGCCACATCGGCGATGCTCGGCCAATCCGCCGCCTTCTCCTCCCAACCATTCGGCCTGACCCCGAGCCGTTTCCCCAGCACGCCGACGAAGATCCGGGATTTTGCGACCCCGAACCCAGGGAGGGCTTGAAGCCGTCTCAACAACTCCGCCCCGTCAGACGCGGTCTCCCACAGGTTCTCGGCGCGCCCCTCATACTCGGCGACAATCACCCGGGACAGCTCCTGGGCCCGGCCCGCCATCGACCCCGGGTAACGATGGATCGCCGGCGGGCCCTTGAAGATATTCTCCAGCCCTTCGGGATCCCATCCGGCGATGCGACCGGCGTCGAGGTCCTCCCCGAGGCGATCCTTGAGCAGCTGAGGGCCATAGAAGGCGCGCTCCATTGGGAATTGCTGGTCGAGGAGCATGCCGATGAGGAGAGCAAGGCCGTCGGTCGCGAGAAGGCGGTTGGCCTCATCGGACTCGGTGAAGGGGAGACTGTCTGGTCGGTCCATGGGACCGAACCGTAGTTCTCAGAACAGAATGCGAATCAGGACGTAGAGAACAAGCAAACCGGCCGGGGCGAATGCGGCAATGGAGGTCGGTTGTCTGTTCTGTCCGTGCATGCTCATGTTTGACGTCACCGTATGGTGAAAAGGTTTCAAGGTATATGGGGGTTCTCCCCCATTGGTCCCCGTCAAGTTCGGCAAGAATGCGAACCGACTGAACATGAATGACGACATTTACATAGTCGACGGGTGTCGAACCCCAATGGGCAAGCTCGGCGGCCAGCTCTCCCATGTCCGGCCTGACGATCTGGCCGCCCACGCCATCAGGCGTCTTCTGGCCCGCAACCCCGGAGTCGACCCCATGGCCATCGAGGACATTCAATGGGGCGCAGCCAACCAAGCCGGTGAGGACAATCGCAACGTCGCACGCATGGCGGGATTGCTCGCCGGGCTTCCGATCGAGATCCCGGGCGCCACGGTCAACCGGCTCTGCGGCTCTGGGATGCAGGCGGTGGTGGCTGCCGCCCACGCCCTTCGCGGGGGCTGGGGAGACCTGATGATCGCCGGTGGATCCGAGTCGATGAGCCGGGCCCCCTATGTGGTCACCAAGAGCGACCGGGCGTTCCCGACCGGATTCCCCGACGCAGCCGACACGGTGATCGGATGGCGATTGGTGAATCCGAGGATGACCGACCTGTATCCGCCGATCACGCTGGGAATGACCGCCGAGGCGGTGGCCGAGAAGTACGACATCTCACGTGAGGACCAAGACGGCTTCGCACTTCGCAGTCATCAGCTCGCTCTGCAAGCAGTTTCGGCCGGGCGATTCGATCAGGAAATCGAGCCCATGGCAGCCCCGACCGACCACCGACGACGGGAGACCAAGACGGTGACCCAGGATGAAGGCCCTCGCGCCGACACTTCTTTGGCGCGGCTCGCCGACCTGGCCCCGGTTTTCAAAGAGGGAGGCACCGTCACTGCCGGAAACTCGTCACCGATGAATGACGGCGCCGCTGCCCTGCTCCTGGCGACCGAAGCTGGTGTGGCAGGCAACGGTCTCCAGCCGCTAGCTCGGGTCCTGGCCTCGGCCGCCGTTGGGGTTCACCCCGACCTCATGGGGATCGGCCCGGTGCCCGCATCGGAGAAAGCCCTGAACCGTGCTGGGATCGGAGTTGACGACCTCGATTTGGTGGAGGTCAACGAGGCTTTCGCCTCCCAGGCGGTTGCCAGTCTTCGACTGCTCGGGCTCGATCAGGACAAGGTGAACGTGAACGGCGGCGCCATCGCCATCGGCCACCCCCTCGGGGCATCGGGGGCGAGGATTCTGGTCACCCTCGTCCACGAGTTGGCCCGTCGTCAGGGCCGCTACGCCCTCGCCACGATGTGCATCGGGGTGGGACAAGGGATCGCCGTGGTCGTCGAGCGTGTCTGAGGGGCCACTCCGGGGCACCCTGGTCGTCGAGTTCGGCAATCTGATTGCGGCTCCTTACGCAGCGATGCTCCTCGGCGATCTCGGGGCGCGGGTGATCAAGGTGGAGCCTCCCGACGGCGACCTGGGGCGTCGTTTCGGGCCATTTCAGAACGGGGAGTCGGTCTTCTTCATGGCGGTGAACCGGGGCAAGGAGTCCCTGGCCCTCGATACCAAGGACTGGGTCGCCAAACGAGTCCTCGACAATCTGGTGAAGAAGGCCGACGTCGTGATCAGCAATCTTCGACTCGGCGCCATGGAGCGACTCGGGTTGGGTGAGATCAGGGCCCGTGACCTCAATCCGAAACTCATCTATGCCGTGATCTCAGCGTTTGGAGCCGACGGCCCCTATGCGAGACGGGCTGGAATCGACGTCGTCTTCCAGGGTGAGTCCGGGATGATCTCGATAACCGGTGATCCCAAGGACGGCCCGCACAAGACCGCCACCTCGATCGGCGACTATCTGGCGGGGACCAATCTGGCGCTTGCGGTCTCGGCGGCTCTCGCCGGCAAGAGGTCGAAAGGCTATCGGATAGACGTCTCGTTGCGTGACGGGGTGATGGCCGTCCAATCGGGTTGGAACGCCCTGGCCTTCGCCACGGGTGAGCAACCACCTCGTACCGGCACCGCCAGCCCTTTCATCGCACCCAATCAGGTGTTCGAAGCGTCCGACGCCCCCTTCACCTTGGCGATCGTCTCCGTACGTCACTTCGAGTTGCTCGCCGACGCTCTCGAGCGGCCCGATCTGGCCAAGGACTATCCGACCAACGAGGCGCGGATGGCCAATCGCATTCAACTGGCCCGCAAGCTGGGGAACGTGTTCAAGACCGAGAGCGCCGAGTACTGGATCGACCTGCTCGAACAGGTGGGCCTCCCCGCAGGACGGGTGCTCACCCTGGCCGAAGCCTTCGATGACCCTCAGGCGCGTCACAACGAGATGCTGGTCGAGCTCGAGCACCCGGTCGCGGGCAGCATCAAGGTGACCGGGTCGCCCATCCGGGTCGAGGGCGCACCGGCGAGGGCGGACCTATCGCCGGCCACCCTGGGTCAACACACAATTCCGATTCTCCGCGAGCTCGGCGTCGACGGCGGCACCATCGAGCAAATGGTGGAGGCCGGGACCGCCGTCGTATCGTGACCTGGTGATTCACTGGGCACCTGAAGTCGGTGACGACTGGGGCGAAGTGCTCGCCGCGCTCACCCGCGCCTTCGAGGCAAGCCGGGCTGCCGCTCAGTCGGGAGATTCAATCGTGTACGTGGTCCACAACGACGACCTCCTGGGACGACGCGGCGCCGGAAAAGCAATGCTCGCAACCGGCCTGCTCTCTGCGGCGCGCACCGCCGCCCTGGAAGGGATCAGGGACGGATGGACAGTCAACGTCGTGGCATTCTCCGCAGGCACCGATCCTGAGACGGTCGTGGATTGGGCCACCCACGTCGTGCAATCCTCCGACGTCACCGGTGAGGTCCTGCAGATCGGCCCCGACCACATTGGAAAGGCGCTTCCGTGAACGGGGTGGTCGTGGTCACCGGTGCTGCCCGTGGCATCGGCCGCGCCATCGCGGAGAAGATGGCCTCCACCGGACCGCTGACGGTGATCGGTGTCGACCTGGCCCCCGAGCTGGCCTTGGCCGAACACATCACACCAGTCCAGGTCGATTTGACCTCGCTCGAAGGACCGGAGACGGTGCGCCAGGCGGTCGAAGGCTCAGGCCTCCCTTTACTCGGGTTGGTGAACAACGCCGGGATCACCCGGGACTCCCGGTTGGTCAACATGAGTGATGAGGACTTCCGCTCGGTCCTCGAGGTGAACTTGGGTGCAACCTATCGGCTCGCAACCGCGCTGGCCCCGTTGATGAGCGATGGGTCGGCGATCGTCAACATCGCCTCCCGGGCCTATCTGGGGAACTTCGGCCAGTACAACTATTCGATGTCCAAGGGCGGGGTGGTCGGGCTCACCCGGGCATTGGCCCTGAGCTTGGCTCCGGCGATCCGGGTCAATGCGGTGGCCCCCGGCCTGATCTCCTCGGAGATGACCATGGCCATCCCCGAAGACGTGAGAGATCGGATGGTGTCGTCCATCCCTCTGCAACGGATGGGGACGCCGGCCGAGGTGGCCAACCTGGTCTGGTTCCTCCTCACCCCGCTCTCCAGCTACCTCACCGGCGAGGTGATCGTGGTGGGAGGCGG
>JALYNX010000003.1 GCA_030772935.1 Actinomycetota bacterium
ATAGCGCCAAATATCGCGACCATGGCGACGCCGATCAGGGCGAGGTTGGTCCCACTCATTCGAACTGAACCCAGTCCTTGAGATCGTCGAAGAAGACACCGTCCTTCCATGGGTAGGAGAAGTTGAAGCCCCGCCCCCTGAACAGGACGCCGATGATGGTGAGCGTGGCTGCACCGGCGAGGAAAGTCGAGTAGAGGGCGATCGCGAACTTGCGATCACTGGGCCGGTGGGAGGGGTTCTTGTCGACGAAAGGAACCATCATGAACCCGATCAGCCCGGTGATCGTCGGAACCGTGACGCCCGCGATCTGGGGGTCGAAGTACGACAGCAACTCCTGAAGCCCGAGGAAATACCAAGGTGCCTTGGACGGGTTCGGCGTCGCGTTGAAATTCGCCGGGTCCAGCAACGGTGAATGAATGATCACTGACAGGATCACCAGAAACCCGGTGATCGCCAGCAGCGCCCCGAACTCCATGAGCATGAGATGGGGCCAGGTGTTCACCTTGTCGGTGGGCTCGGTCTTGACGGTTTGAATGGCTCGGGCCTTGACCACCGTGAGCAGACGCTGGCTGCGGACACCTTCCGGTGTTCCCGCCGGAGGCAGGACCTGCCGGGGGCTGACCGTGGCCGCCATCTTCCCGTTTCCCCCCCCTTTCCCCTCGACTGCAGGTGACGGTTCCTCGACCATCGTTGCAACCGTCGCCGGGGCCGCTTCGGCCTCGACTGCTGCCGCGGGTGTCTGCTCGGCCACCGGAGCCGGGGGCTCGGCTACCGGCTCGGTCGATTCCTCCCCTGCCGGCTCATCCGTCTCCTCGGACGCCTCGACAGCCTCCTCGTCCGGCTCTGGATCAGGCGGACTGGAGTCCTCCACCGGGGCCTCATGCGGTGCCTCAGCTGTCACCACAGGCTCAGACTCGACCTCGACCACGGGATCCTCGGCCGAGTGCTTGCCCGCGGGAGGGACTTCGTCCACAGCCTCTTCGGCGACCTCCGGCTCTGGTTCTGGGACGGGAGCTTGGGGCGGAGGAGCTTCACCTTTCATCTCGGCGAGCACCTGCTCCACGGGCAGGCCAAGGGCCTTGGCCTTGGCTTCTGCCGACCGTCTGAGGAGGCTCTCTGGTATCTCAGCCATTTCCGACACTCCTTAGAGGGGTCCCGATATCCCGCCATCTTTGCGCACCCGCCAGAAATGGACGGCGAGGAAGATCACGAGGATGAACGGCAATGCCAGCACGTGGAGGACGTAAAACCGCAGCAAGGTGGCCGCCGAGACCTCCACCCCGGCGAGAAGCGCGAATTTGACCTGTGCCCCCATCACCGGCACGAACCCGGCCATGTTGGTCCCGACGGTGACCGCCCAAAGCGCCAGCTGATCCCAGGGCAGCAGGTAGCCGGAGAAGGAGAGGAGCAGGGTGAGGAAGAGCAGCCCCACACCGACCACCCAGTTGAACTCACGGGGCGGCTTGTACGCGCCGTGATAGAAGACCCGACTCATATGGAGGAAGACGGAGAGGATCATGAGGTGGGCGCCCCAACGATGCATGTTCCTGACCAGCGAGCCAAAAGCAACGTTGGTGGACAGGGCCTCGATATCGGCGTAGGCGGTCTCCGCCGAGGGCGTGTAATAGAACATGAGGAAGATGCCGGTGATGGTCAGCAGGATGAACAGGAAGAAGCTGAGACCGCCCAGGCACAGGGTGTAGGAGAGCCGCACCCCGTGCCGTTTCACCTTCACCGGGTGCAGGTGATAGAGCACGTTGTTCATCACCACGTAGGAGCGGTTCCTCGGGCTGTCCGAATACCCCTTCTTGAACGGCGAGCCGGGACGGAGGATCGACTCGGCGAGCTGTGAGCCCCACAGCTTCTCATTCGCCTCTTTCACCCGGTCCCTGAGACCGACTTTGCCGTTGCCGTTAGCCAAGACCTCTCCTACCAGCGCATCCCGTACGCGTACCCATTCTTGAAGTCACGCTGTCCGGTGTCGAAATCCCAGGGCCGCCGATCGAGCCCGAGCTCGACAGCCTGGTCAGCGAGGGAGCCTTCGAACTTTCCAAGTGAGATCACATTGGTCGGACAGCGATCGACGCACAAAGCGCAACGGGTGCACTCGTCTTCGTCGACGATGAAGAACCCGAGGTTTTGGGGGTCGTCGGCGGGGTGGTCGACGTTGACCCCTTCGGCGATGGCATCCAGGGAGAGATAGTGAATGCATTTCCAGGGACAGATGTCGACACAGCCTTCACAGAGAATGCACTCCGATTGGTCGATGTGGAGGAACTGTTTGGGACGCAGCTTGTCGGTGAAGTAGTCCCCCTCGACGAGCGCCAGTTGATAGTCGTCCCGAATGGGAGGAGTCTCGTCGACGACGCCGCGAACCATCAGGTGCCTCCCTTGACCAAAGGGCGACCATATGGCGACTTCTTCTCCGGCTTATCCGCAGACTCGGGGCGGCCCTTCTTGATTTTCTGCACTTCGAGGGTGAAGACAGCCGCAACAGCCAGCATCACCAGGTGATACCCCATCGAGATCGAGTCCTTGAGCATGGCGTAGCTGAGCTCGACGGAGTTGCCCAATACCAAGATCGGAGGTATCACCAGGGCGACCTTCTGCGAAGACCAGTCGAGGTCGGTCTGGGCGAAGTTGAGCCATTCGGAGGGGACCATGCCGAAGATGATCACCAACTCCAGCCAGGCGAGGAAGGCGGCGAATACCGCACCCGACCAGGTCAGCCTCTGATTGAGCACCCAGAGAAAGACCGCGCCCACAATCGCCATCTGAGAGGCGGCGAACACCGCCAGATAGCCAAGGCCTTGCCAGAGCGCACTCCGCGGCACCCAATTGAAGTAGTCGACAACCAGTGGCACTTGGACTCCGTCGACGACATGAGTGAGAGGCAGGCTGGCGAAGTGGATCCAGAGGACGCCGACCACCAAAAGACCAATTCCGAGCAGGAGCATTCCCCAGCCGGCTTTCTTGCGGGTGCTGTCGCTCAGTTCTGCGAGTCGGTACATCTTGTGTTGTTTCGGGCGCGGATCAACTGGCTGTCGTCGCGTTTCTACCATAACCGGGCCTGGGGGAGAGAACCCGGTTCGGGCAGCTCACCCGTTTGGTTGAGGGCGGAACGAATCGGCGAAGTCGTTATGCTCCCGCCGTCTTGTCCTGAACGAGGAATCCGGTGGCGACCAGGCAATCAGCAGACATTCGAGCCTTCCTCGGGGGCGGGGCCGACGAGGATCGTGTAGCAGCGGCTCATTTCCTCGTCGGGGCGGTGTTCCTGGTTCTCGGTGGCCTCCTCGAAGTCCTTGTCCTCTTCGCTTTGCGTTTCGGCGGTTTATCCCCGATGGCACTGGGGCGGTTGGAGCCGATGGCCAACATCGCCCTGATGATCGGCTTCCTCGTCATCTCGCTGCTGGGTGGCGTCTACTACGTCCTTCCCCGGCTCACTGGCGCGCCCCTGCGAAGTGTCGCCTTGGCCCGCGCCGGGATGTTGTTGTTGATCCTGATGGTTCTCGCCGGTCTCGGAGCGATCGCGCTGGGCTTCGGTGACGGCTTGCAGCCATTCGGCCTTCCCTGGTGGCTGGATCTCCCATTGTTGCTCGCACTCTCTCTGCCGGCGTTGAACACCCTGGGAACCATCGCCACTCGGAGGGAGACACGGACCTATGTCACCCTGTGGTTCGTGATCGGTGGGGTGGTCTGGCTTCCACTCTTGTTCGCCGCCCACGTCGTCGGGACCCTGCCTTTCGCCAGCTCCCTGACCCAGATCTATTCGAGTCAGTTCTTCTCGGCGGGCTTCGTCACGATGTGGGTGTTCACCATCGGGACCGGCCTCTTCTACTACACGTTGGTCAAGGAGGCCGATGTCGCCCTGGCCTCACGTCAACTTGCCCTCGCCGGCTTTTGGTCGCTCGGATTCGCGGCTGTCTGGTGGGGCTTGGCGCAACTGGTTTTCGGGCCCGGGCCCGGGTGGGTCGATGCGGTTGCCGCGGCCCTTGGCCTGGCTTTCCCGATCGGGGCACTCGCCAACGCATCGAATGTCTCGCTGACACTTCAGGGTCACTGGGATCGGGTGACCGACCGGCCTGGCATCTCCTCAGGTGTGGTCGGGACTTTTTTCGGTGTGGTCGTGGCGGTTATGGCCAGCCTCGCCTCGTTCCGGGCGGTCGGCTCGGTGACCGCACTGACCTCGTTCTGGGAAGCCATCGAGTACGCCTGCCTGCTCGGAGT
Source organism: Actinomycetota bacterium (assembly GCA_030772935.1). Taxonomy (GTDB): domain Bacteria; phylum Actinomycetota; class Acidimicrobiia; order Spongiisociales; family ZC4RG35; genus JALYNX01. The sequence continues at coordinate 4,228 of JALYNX010000003.1, forward strand.
GGGCCCGTTGCTTGTGGCCGGCGTCAGCTTCGACGCCCTGCCCCGGGTCGCCGGAAGAGCGATGCATTCGACGGACCGGGCCAGATCGTTCCTGAGACTGACCGTGATCGGTGTCGGCGGGGTGCTGGTCACGATGGGAGCCGCCGGCGTCATCAGCGGTTACTCGTGGCTGGCCGGTTCCAACAGCGCCGCCTATGTCGACGCCGGAGTGGGCTGGGCGGCCGGAGCATCAGCTGCCGATCCCCTGCTGCTGATCGCTTTCGGCTTCGCCATCATCGCCTTTCTCGGACAACTGGCATACGCATCGACGGTGATCGGCATCGTCACCTCGGGCCGGGCCGTGCCCCAGGAAGTCCTGGTCTACGGGGACGACGGGAAGCAGGGAACGTGGCTTGTCACGGTGGGCGAGGATCCTGATGAGTGAGCTGAGCGCCGCCGCCGCTGCAGCACTCGGCATCCCCGAGGCGATCGTGATGCGCTCCGCGGCGGCACGGGCGACTGAGACCGGGATGACTGTCGACGAGGTTCTCGCGGCTTGGGCGGAAGGCGGGTCCATCGAAGGCGCACCACCCCCCTCGGTCGTCGAAACGCCGACCGGTTCCCCCGCAGAGCAGGGGGACAAACCACCCCCCACGGAGGAAACAACCCCAGATCCAGCGGAGACTGCACCCCCTTCGGTCGCCGTAATGCCGACCGGTCCCCCTGCTCCGCAGGGGGACAACAGGAAACCGCCAACCCTGGTCGGGGAACCCGACCGCCCGATGACGGTCCTGGCGGGCGTGGTTGGTCTCTTCGTCGCGGTGCTGTTGGTCGGTCTGGTCGGCCCTTCGATTGCGACCGAGAATCCGGGCGCCCGGACCAGCGCCATCAGCTTCAGTGCTGCCGGTGATCGGGGACGGGAGATTTACCAGAACCTGGGATGTGGGTCCTGTCATACCCAGATGGTCCGTCCCATCGTCTCCGACGTCGGACTGGGCGCGGTGACGCTCAATGACTCCAACCAGG
>JALYNX010000004.1 GCA_030772935.1 Actinomycetota bacterium
ACGGAGCGCTGATCACCGATATGCCACCCGCCTATCGCCAGGCGTGGATCGGGGCAGGATTCTGTTGGGGTGGCTCCTGGCGTTTCAGCAAGGACAGCATGCATTACGCATGGAGAGGCCCAGCCGCGGTGGCGGGTCTGACCTCGCGGATCGCCCCATATGGCCCCCTCACCGCCTCGGCCGGCTTCACGACTCTTGCCCTCGATGCGCCTTCGGCCGTGGCCGCGGCGGATCTCTACGCCATGTCGGGCAAGCGGCGTGATGGGGCCGATGATCTCTATGGTCTGGTCCCGATCAACGGGCATTGGCAGATGCAGGTGGCGGGGGCCGGCGCCCGCTTCGGAATCCTGGGGGTGCGTTGGACTACAGGCGCCCCCACCGGGGGCATCCCGCTGCTGGCCGACGCCAACGGGGATGGCCGAGCCGACCTGTGGCGTTTCAACACCGGCGGTTCCACCGTCACCGCCAACGTGTACTACGAGTCTTCACGGTTCCGCAGCATCGGTAAGCAGGTCACCACCGGAGCCGCCTGGTCGTCTGATGCCGAGCTCGGGCTCGCCCTGTTCGACACCACTGATTGGGTCCCCGACCTCTACGTGATCCGGCGCAACTCCGGGACCATCGAGGTCTACTCCTCGGCGTCGGGATATCAACAGTTGGTCCACACCTCCAACCTCTCAATCCCGGTGGGAAACTCACAGATCGTGCTCGCCGATCGCAACGTGGACGGGAACACGGACATCTGGTTGGTGGGCTCGGGCAGCTCGGCTCGGGTCGATGTCGTTTCGTGGTCGGGTGGATACAGCGGCGCCCCAGAGACGATCAATACCTCGATGTCGGTGTCGTCCGGCGCATCGGTTCTTCCGGGTGACTTCGACGGTGACGGACGGGTTGATCTGTACGTGGTGGGCGGGGGGCGGGTTGCGGTGTGGCTCGGCGGTGTCCCTGATCGTGCGATCGCCGACCTGGGGGTATGGTTCACCACGCCCGGGCCCAACACCTTCGACGCCGGGCCGGAATGTGTGGGGGAATGCGATCAGATCGGCTACGTCGACGAGGGTGGCTCCTGGCGCATGGCTCATGAGCTGGCGTGGGCGCCTTTCGAGTCCAGCTTCTTCTACGGCAACCCCAGCGACACCCCGTTCATGGGGGATTGGAACTGTGACGGCGTGGACACCCCCGGTCTCTATCGCCGTTCCGACGGCTTTGTCTACCTCCGCAATTCCAATACCCAGGGTGTCGCCGACATCAAGTTCTTCTTCGGTAACCCCAGCGACATCCCCATTGCGGGCGACTTCGATGGCGACGGGTGCGACAGCGTCTCGATCTATCGGCCCGCCGAGCAGCGCTTCTATGTGATCAACCGTCTCGGTTCGAGCGATACCGGGCTGGGACAGGCCGACTTCTCCTTCCTCTTCGGCAACCCCGGGGACAAGCCCTTCGTTGGCGACTTCGACGGCAACGGATTCGACGAAGTGGGACTGCATCGTGAATCGACGGGGCGGGTCTACTTCCGTTTCAGTCTGAGCACAGGAATCGCCGATCGTGACTTCATCTATGGGGACCCCGGTGACTTCCTGGTGGCGGGTGACTGGGATGGAGACGGCGTGGACAGCCCGGCCATATTCCGGCCCTCGGACGGGAACTGGTACCTGCGTCTCTCCAACACGCCGGGCTTCGCCAATCACGTCATCCCGTTCGGTCTGGCGGATCGTCAACTGCTCCCCGTGGTCGGGCGCAACGGGTTCTTCTCAGTGTTCACGCCTCAGTCAGGTGTCGAAACCATTCCCGGCGACACCGATCTCCTACCGTCGGAGACCGACTGAGGGGCTGACCTTGCTACATCGTCTCTTGGCCCGGCTTCCGGCTGGGGCCAGAAACCTGCTCAAGCGGATACCAGGCGCCGCCCAGCTCAGGGACCGCCTCTATGGGCATCCCGAGGGCGCTTCAGCGAATCCGGGATCGTTGCGCCCGGTCGTGTACCTCCCCACCTGGTTGGAGTGGGAGGTGATGAAGCAGCGTCCCCAGTATCTCCTGGAGGCCCTGGCTGCGGCCGGGCACGAGGTGTGGTTCGTCGACCCCAGGCTTCGCAAGGATCAGACGCTGGCGGACCGGATCCATCTGGTTCGGTGGCTCAAGGCCACACCGCAATCAGGGGTCATCCTCTACACCCATTTTGCTCCTACCCAGACTCTCATCGATCGCTATCAGGACCGGGTCGTCATCTACGACCTTCTCGATGACCTCACCATCTACGAGCCCAATGAACATGGGATGCCCACCGAGCGCACCGTCAGACATCATCATCGCCCGCTGATGGAAGAGGCCGAGGTGGTGATCGCATCAAACCCAGTCCTCCTCGAGCGTCATCGCGTGGAGCGTGAGGACCTGATGCTGGTCGAGAACGGGGTGGATCTGGACCGGTTCACGATCGCGGGGCCAGTTGCCCGGGTCCTACCTGACGGCCCCATAGTTGGCTTTCACGGCGCCCTCGCCCCCTGGATCGACTTCGAGCTCCTGGACGGCGTGGTGCGACTTCGGCCCGCACTCTGCTTTGTGTTCGTCGGCCCGATCGACCCGAAGGTCGAGGCGGTGGCAGCCGAACTGGCCACGGCGTCCAATGTCTTCCTACTACCGACCCAGCCCTCGGACCGCATATCCGAATTCGTGCGAGGCTTCAACGTCGGGATCCTGCCCTTCGTGATCGACGAGATGACGCAGGCGGTCACGCCACTGAAGATGTA
>JALYNX010000005.1 GCA_030772935.1 Actinomycetota bacterium
CGACCGGCACGATCGCCTTCATGATGGATTGCGATACGACCGGCGTGGAGCCGGACATCGCGCTCATCAAGTACAAGAAGCTCGTCGGCGAGGGCTTCCTCAAGATCGTCAACCAGACCGTCCCGGCGGCGCTCAAGAAGCTCGGCTACACGGCCGACCAGGTCGGCGAGATCCTCGACTACCTGACCGAGCGCGAGACGATCGAAGGCGCCCCGCACATCAAGCCGGAACACCTGTCGGTGTTCGACTGCGCCTTCAAGCCCGCGAACGGCACGCGGTCCATCCACTACATGGGCCACGTCCGGATGATGGGTGCGATCCAGCCGTTCATCTCGGGCGCCATCTCCAAGACCGTCAACATGCCGGAGGCCGCCACGGCCGAGGAGATCGAGACGGTCTACATGGAGGGCTGGAAGCTCGGCCTCAAGGCGATCGCGGTCTATCGCGACAACTCGAAGCGGTCGCAGCCGCTGTCCACGTCCAAGAAGAAGGACGGGGATGTCGTCGACACCGAGATCGTCACCCAGCTCAAGAAGCAGCTCGCCAAGGCCCAGGCCGAGGCTGCCCTGCCCCATCGCCGGCGCCTGCCGGCCGAGCGGACGGCGGTCACCCACAAGTTCGAGATCTCCGGCCACGAGGGCTACATCACGGTCGGGCTCTATCCCGACGGCCAGCCCGGCGAGATCTTCCTGAAGATGGCCAAGGAGGGCTCGACCGTGTCGGGCCTGATGGACACCTTCGCGACGACGGTGTCGGTGGCGCTTCAGTACGGCGTGCCGCTACGGGACCTCGTCAACAAGTTCGCCCACGTCCGGTTCGAGCCGAGCGGCTTCACCGGCAACCAGGAGATCCCGATCGCCAAGTCGATCGTGGACTACATCTTCCGGTGGCTGGGGTCGCGGTTCCTGTCGACGGATGAGAAGGCCAATCTGGGACTGATCGATCGGTCCGCGGTGGTGGAGCGTGAGCCGGGTTCGGTCTCACCTGCGCCGGACGCCGCTTCCTTCGGCGCTGACCGTCCGGCTCCGGTGAGCCCGGACCCGACAACCACGACAAGTGCCATCCAATCAAGGGGGGCAATTCCCGAGACCTCCGAGGCGGCGCCTCCTCCTGCCGCCTCGGAGGCCCAACCCTCCGACTCCGATACCCCAGCCGGCGTCGGCGTGGCGTCCAGTGAGGCCAGTGAAGAGCTCGCGGTCATCGCGACCAGCGGCCACGCCAACGGTCATGCCGCGAACGGCAACGGGAAGGCCAACGGCAACGGTGGCGGGACCTCGGCGATCACCCTGAACCTGGGCGCCACCAGGGTCAGCTTCCAGACCCAGGCCGACGCCCCGTCATGCGCCGACTGCGGCTCGATCATGGTCCGCAACGGGTCCTGCTACAAGTGCCTCAACTGCGGGAGCACGAGCGGCTGCAGCTGAGTAGGGCTTAGCCGAACAGTTAGATGTCACACGAGGCGGCGCCGACACTGGAGTGGCGCCTCCTCGCCGACATACCCCCACGGCTTGACCAGTTCAATACCCGGCCGTACTCGGTCGCCTTAGCCAAGCTAGCCCTTTCAGCGCCGCTGCCGTTCACGATCGGCCTGTTCGGCGCGTGGGGCGAAGGCAAGACGACCGTCGTGGGCGACAGACTTCGCGAGGCATTGCGTGAGAGCGGGGGCTACAGCGCTGCCTACGTCTACTTCGACTGCTGGAAGTACCAAGGTGATCCGCTAAGACGTCAGCTCGTAGCCGAGGCGGCCAGGCAACTGGGATCTGCCGGCGTGCTCTCGAAACACGTCGTTGCGCGCGCCACCGAGGAGTTCTACGAGGCCCGGTCTAGAGTCGAACGTGTGGGCGTGGCCCCCGACCGTGTCGCGCTGGTCGCGGGAATCGTCTTCGCGATTGCTTTGATATCCCTCTACGTCCTGCTCCGATGGGTTGGAACACAAGTCTTCGGCGCAATCGCGACCAACTCGGTCCTTGATCTCGGTGGGCTAGTTGGGGCTGCCTTGTTGGCCATCGCTGGCGCAATCGTGGCTCGCGGCACAGTTACAGTCCAACGTTCGGCGGTCACTGAACCCGAGGAGTTCGAGAAGCGATTCGGGGGCGTACTCAGCGGTTCCACTGCTGGCCGTGTCGTGGTAGTCGTAGACAATCTCGACCGCACGTCCGACGACAAGATCATCGAGACCCTCGGAACACTGAAGAGCTTCTCGGAGCACCCGAAGCTTCTCTATCTGGTCGCGTGCGATGTCGACGCCATCAAGCGTGTACTCCGGCGGTCGGGCGTTCATGAGGATTCTGGCGACGAACAGTGGGCTGATGAGTTCCTCCGCAAGTTCTTCAATGCCCACGTCACCCTCGCGACCCACCTTGAGGACGACGTCAGAACTTACGCCGAGGGCCTGATCGCCGAGGCGGGGCTGGCGTCGACCAACGACTCGCCAGTAGCTGATGTCATCCTTGCGGCACTTCGCCGAAGCCCTCGCCGGATCAAGCAACTTATCAACGTCTTGGTGGCTCGCTTGGCGGTCCTGAGCGAAAACGACGTTGTACATCAAGCTGTCGCCTCAATCGCCAAAGTGGTGGTCATAGA
>JALYNX010000006.1 GCA_030772935.1 Actinomycetota bacterium
CGGGCTGCTCCATAGAATCCCAAGCCTATGACGATCCAGGGACCCGAAGAGCCCGAGCTCCTGACCCCGACCGAACCACCCACCGGCGAGCCGGACTCCCGATTTCGCCGCTTCGATCCATGGACACTGGTCCTGGGGATCCTGGGTGGGGCGCTCCTGGGAACTGGAGTCACCTTCGCCATCCTTGGCTCAACAGGGGTGTTCGAGGAACCGACTCCGACGACCAACCCTCCGCCACCGAGTGTCACCGTTCCGCTGCCGACGACGGCTCCGCCGCGGTTGGCCGCAACGGCCTCCGCCACCGAGATCGCACAACACGCCGTTCCTTCGATCGTGGCCGTGGAAACCGATGGGCTGCTCGGCCTGAGTGGAGGGAGCGGGGTGGTCTACGGCACCGACGGATATGTGATCACGAATGACCACGTGGTCGAAGGCGCCGACGAGGTCACAGTGATCTTTGCCGACGGAGCCAGGTACGTGGGCCAGATCATCGGAACCGACCCCCTGACCGACGTCGCCGTCCTGCTCGTCGATCGCCCCGACATGACACCGATGGACATCGGGAACCCATCGGACCTGAGAATCGGTGACATGGCGGTCGCCATTGGAAACCCACTAGCTCTGGTCGGCGGGCCATCCGTGACCTCGGGGATCATCAGCGCCCTGGATCGATGGCTGGAAGTCGAAGCCGACACCCGTCTCTACGGGCTGATCCAGACCGATGCGCCAATAACTCATGGCTCATCGGGTGGCGCTCTGGTCGATGAAGCCGCTCGCGTCATCGGGATCACCACTGCGATCGCGGTGTCTGACGTGGCAGCAGAGGGCTTCGGGTTCGCCATACCCATAGACATGGCAATCGGGGTGGCGGATGACCTGATCGCAGCCGGTGTGGTCAATCACGCTCAGTTGGGTATCACGGGTGGGACCTATTTTGCGGAGCAGTCCGGTGCCAAATATCCGGTTGGTGTCCGGGTCGACTCCCTGACCTCTGGATCCTCGTATGAACAGGCCGGAGGCCAGGTCAACGATGTGATCGTGTCTCTCGACGAGGTCTCCATAATCACCCTCGACGGTCTCCTGACCAAGCTGCGGAGAACACGTGAAGGGCAAGAAGTGATCTTGGGTATCTCCAGATCCGACGGCGACTTGGATCTGACGGTCACCTTGGGAAGATACGTCCCGTGAGCGATGACCTGTTCTCACAGTTGTTCGACCTGTTCGACCAGCCGGGGCCCGTCAACTGGAAACTGGCAGCCGAGGTAGCCCGTCATCTGGCCGGGGACCAGCAGCCCATCGAGCCTTGGGCGGCTGAGGAATTCAGGGAACTTGCACGTCTCGCCGAATACCAGGTGGAACAGGTAGCTCCATTCCGCGTGATCCCAGCGCCCGACGTATTCCCGACCGATGCCCGTGGTTGGGCCGACAGGAACCTCGAGACCTACGGCCCTCTGGTCGAGCCGTTCGCCTCCTCGGTGGTTGCCGAGGGGCCGGCAGCGCCACTCATGGCTCAGCTAACCCCGGCCATCGTCGGTCTCCAGGTCGGCTCGCTCGTGGGCTCTCTCTCCTCTTGGATAGTTGCGTCATTCGACGCCGGCCTCCCCCAAGACCGGCCCGGCCATCTCGCCGTGATCGTCCCTCACATCGAGGAGCTCTCCCGGTCCGAAGGCCTGGACAGGAGGGAGGTCCGGCTCTGGGTGGTCACGAACGAGGTTTCCTTCAGGGCCGTATCTCAATTGCCCTGGATCCAAGACCACCTCGAACAGCTCCTGTCCAAGTACGCGGAGGCGGTGAGGATCGATCCGACCCAGCTCAGCGGTCTCATGGCTGGTGGGACCGACCCGGCTGCAATCGAGGAGGCCATCGCAAGGGCCGGAGGCGTCGAGAGCCTTCTCGGAGGCGAGGAGACCGAAGGGCCAAGACGAGAGCTCGAGGCATTTCTGGGGGTCCTCACCGGCTGTGCCCGTCTTCTGGCCCGTCGAGCGCTGACCGATCTTTCGCCCAGCATCGACC
>JALYNX010000007.1 GCA_030772935.1 Actinomycetota bacterium
CCCCTGGCCACCATCGGAGAGCTGAACCAGGGTGGCGCCTCCCTTCAAAACGAGCTAGCCAAGCGCCGGGCGGAGCTCGTGGCCCAGCGGCGCGAGTTGGACCACCGGTTGGCGACCCTCGAGATCCGGTTCGGGCAATCCGAGGATCGAGACGTTGTTGTCCGAAAGCGCCCAGCCGGTACCTGGGCCTCTCTGAGGAGGGACCTGGAACCTGGGGCCAGCCTGGGATCTCTGTTCGTCGAGGTCGAAACCCTGGTCCGCGAGCGCGGAATAAGAGCCTCGAGACCGCCGGTCGCCATCGACCACGGCAGAGCACCGAGTGGAGGGAACTCCACGGAGGTTCTGATCCCGATCACCAAAAAGCTCCCACCCGTAGGATCGGTGGAAACGATCACTACCCGGCCCGCCATGGTGGCGACCACCATCGAACGTGGCGACTATCCCAGTGTTTCATCCTCGTTGTCGTGGGCGACGGCATGGGCCGCCGGCACCGGTCATGTCATCACTGGTCCGTTATGGGTCGTCTACATCAGATTCTCGGCCGAGCCCGAGTTGAACGTGCCTGAGATCTTCTTGACCGACGACCCATCGGAATTCGTGACCGAGATCCAGATCCCGATCGCTCCCATGCCAGGATGAGACTCTGATGACAACCCCGTTGATCGAGGATCCCCTCTTCGAAGAACTGATCGACCCCACCACCTCGATCGATCGCCTGGGTGGGGATTGTGTCTGGGCAGAGGGTCCCGCATGGCTTCCCGACCGGAAGGCAGTGATCTGGAGTGACATCCCCAACAACCGGATCATGCGCTGGACCGAGGACAACGGCGTTGAAGTTGACAGCATCGAGGTCGAGTACACCAACGGACGGACCCTGGATCTCGAAGGACGTCAGGTGGTGTGTTCCCATGGTCATCGTCGCATCGAGCGCATCGAGCATGACGGCACAGTCACTGCCCTGGCATCGCACTACGAGGGGCGCAGGCTCAACTCCCCCAATGATGTGGTGGTGAAGTCCGATGGGAGCATCTGGTTCACCGATCCCCCGTACGGAATTCTTTCCGACCGGGAGGGGCACGCCGCCGAACCCGAGCTTCCCGGCTGTTACGTATTTCGCCTGGACCCGGAGTCCGAGACTCTCACGATCGTCACCGACCTCCTGGTCTATCCCAACGGCCTGGCGTTCTCGTTGGATGAGTCGATCTTGTACGTGTCAGACACGTCAGGGTCGGATGATCCGGAGGGCAATCATCACATCATGGCGTTCGACGTTTTGGACGGTCGCACCGTCGCCAATCCCCGAATCTTTGCCGAGGTCAGACCCGGAATCTCGGACGGGTTCCGTGTCGACAGAACCGGCCACATCTTCACCAGCGCCGGGGACGGCGTCCATGTGTTGACCCCAGATGGCCGACGAATCGGCAAGATCCCGGTCCCAGAGGTGACGAGCAACTGCGTGTTTGGTGGCCCGGACGGCACTGAGCTCTTCATGACTGCCACCAGTTCTTTGTACCGGGTTCGGACCAAGACCACGGGTGCGCCGCGCACGCTCCCTGCTGACTGAGCTGAATAGTCTCGGAGGATCAAGCTCAGGAGCGCATTGGAGCACACCACGTCCCAGGAAGTTGAATGGAGCCCGCAACCAGAAGAGAACTTCACCGGCAAGGCGTGGATGGGCGTGCTGTCTCGTGCCGACGACAGGGTGCTCAACGCGATCACGGTTGTGTTCGAGCCGGGGGCCCGGACCCACTGGCACTCCCACCCTGAAGGACAGGTCCTCTATGTCGCGTCAGGGACCGGGCGGGCCGGCACGGAGGGGCGATCCATCGTTCATCTCTCACCAGGCGACGTGGTCTACGCCAGCCCAGGAGAGCTTCACTGGCACGGCGCCGGGCCCGATTCCCCAATGAGCCACCTCTCACTCACAACGGGAGGGGCAACCGTGTGGGAGCCACGGGCAGTGACCGATGAGGAATACTCGGCGGACCCGAGGGTGGGCGACTGAGACGCCCTCAGCCGGTGCCAAACTGGAGCCGATGAAGGACCACGAGTTCGGTTTCACAACAAGATCCGTCCACGCCGGTCAGCGACCCGACCCCGAAACCGGCGCCCGGGCAATGCCGATCTACGCGACGACTTCATTCGTATTCGACGACGTGCAACACGCCGCGGACCTCTTCGCCCTTCAGACCTACGGGAACATCTACACCCGCATCGGCAACCCCACCACGGCTGCCTTCGAAGAGCGGATGGCGTCGCTGGAAGGGGGGCTCGGTGCAGTAGCCACCGCGTCGGGACAGGCGGCACAGCTGATCTCCATCCTCGCCTTATGCCAGCAGGGCGACGAGGTTGTGGCCTCCAGATCCCTGTACGGCGGGACTTACACCCAATTCGACGTGACGTTGCGCCGGATGGGGGTCGACGTGACCTTTGTCGACTTCGGCGACACCGATGCCGTGCAGGCCGCGATCACCGAAGGGACCAAGCTGCTCTATGGCGAGACAGTGGGTAACCCCGGCGCCGACATCCTGGACATCGAGACGATTGCCAACCTCGCTCACGTCAACGACATCCCTTTGGTGGTCGACAACACCTTCGCGACACCGTATCTCTGCCGGCCCATCGAGCACGGCGCAGACATCGTTGTCCATTCCGCCACCAAATTCCTCGGCGGCCACGGCGCGGTGATCGGAGGGGTGATCGTGGAAAGCGGGCGGTTTCCGTTCGACAACGGCAAGTTCCCGACCCTGGTCGACCCGTCGCCTGCCTATCACGATCTGCGTTTTTGGGAGAACTTCCGCGAGTACGCCTACCTCACCCGGGCCCGTGTCGAGCTGCTCCGCGACATCGGCGCCTCGCTGTCCCCATTCAATGCCTTCATCCTGCTTCTGGGGGTGGAGACACTCTCGCTGCGCATGCAGCGCCACGTCGACAACGCCCGCACCGTCGCCGAGTTCCTCAATGGCCGCGAGGAGGTGGCTTGGGTCAATTTCCCGGTATTCGACGACAACCCCTGGACCACGCTCGCCAAGCGCTATTTACCGAAAGGCCCAGGAGCCGTTTTCACGTTCGGCCTCCGAGGGGGGCTGGCTGCCGGCGTTCGTTTCATAGAGACCGTCGAGCTGGCTTCTCACCTCGCCAACGTCGGCGACGCCAAGACCCTGGTGATCCACCCGGCTTCGACGACCCATCAACAGGTCCCTGTCGCAGAACGTGAGCGATCAGGTGTCGGTGACGACATGATCCGGATCTCGGTCGGCATCGAAGACATCGAGGACATCCTCTGGGACCTCGATCGCGCACTGGT
>JALYNX010000008.1 GCA_030772935.1 Actinomycetota bacterium
GAGCTTCGAGCCGACATCACCTCACGCGGGTAGATACCGGACCTGGCGAGCACCTCGACGACCCGGCTCCCGTCTCCCTCCTGCACCATCAGTGCATTCGCCTCCGCAGTCGATTCGATCCCGGCCGCGGTGAGAGCGGCAACTGCTGATGTCGGGTCGGCCACCACCACCCTTGTGCCGCCGGCCCCACCGAGTAGCTCTTCTAGATAGCCCTGAGCGACGAGACGACCATGGTTGATGACCACCACGTAGTCGGCGAGCGCTTCGATGTCGGCGAGATCGTGACTCGAGACCACCACCGTCCGGCCTTCATCGGCGATGTGGCGCAGACGCTCCCGAAATCCACGCTGTCCGGCGGGGTCCAGACCGTCAAGCGGCTCGTCGAGCAGAAGCAACTCTGGCTCAGCGAGCAGGGCGGCGGCCAGAGCCAGACGTTGACGCATTCCCTTCGAGTACTCCTCGACGCGGCGTTTGGCGTCGTGGGTGAGCTCGACGAACTCCAGCATCTCGTCGATGCGCTCATGGCCGAAACCGAGGGTGTCCGCCGCAACTTGGAGATTGACCCGGCCCCCCAGCGCTCGGATAAGGCCCGGCTCCTCGATGATGGCACCCACCTGCTTGGTCACGACCTTCAGGTCCTTGGGCACCTCATGTCCGAGGACCTCGATGTGCCCGGCATTGGGCCGGGTCAGGCCGAGCAGGGAGCGAAACGTCGTGGTCTTGCCGGCACCGTTGGGTCCGAGGAATCCGGTGATGGCACCAGAGGGGATGCTGAAGTCGAGGCCATCGAGAGCCTTGGTCTTCTTGTAATGCTTGATCAGACCTTCGACTGTTATCGCCACCGATGAGCTGACCATGGTCGAGAAACTATGAAGGTCGGAAATCGGGTGTCAAACCCTGCCGGGCACCCAGTGGAAAACGACGGCATCGGGTCCGAGCCTGACCCCGACAAAGTCGACTCGCGTGGCACTGGCATGGCGAGCGAGACGGTGCACCGTTCGCCTCTTGGCGGGGTCGGCCGCGTCGATCGGCTCTCCCTCTCCGGTGATGGTGCGCACCTCGATCGCCACCTTCTCCCCACGGTCCAGGGCGAGGATGTCGATCTCGCCGCGGTCGACTGGGACATTGGCGGCAACCACACGAAGGCCATGGTCGTCGAGGAACCAACGAGCGAGACGCTCTCCCAACCGGCCGACGGCCTGGGTATCGCTCAGATTGACAGCTCTTGCTGTTCCAACTCCTCGACATTCACGTCGCGGAAGGTGAGGACCTTGACATGTTGCAGGAAGCGCGCAGGGCGGAACATGTCCCAAACCCAGGCGTCACGCATCTCGACCTCGAAGAAGATCGACCCGTTGGCTTCGCGCACCTGGAGATCCACTTCGTTGGCTAGGTAGAAACGACGCTCGGTCTCCACGACGTAGCGAAACATCGGGAGAACGTCGTGGTACTCCTTGTAGATCTTGAGCTCTACCTCGGACTCGTAGCGCTCCAGGTCCTCTTCCATGCACTCCTCTTCACACGCTCGTGGCGATCATATGACGCCACGAATCCCTAAACAGCCACTAGGGATCGGGTTTTTCAGAAAGCGCCAAAATTGGAAAGAGGCCAGATGGTCACAAAGGCCTGCCCGACCAGGTCATCGAGGGGGACCGGTCCAAAACGCCGGCTGTCGAAGGAGGCATTGCGGTTGTCCCCCATGACGAACACCTCGTCGGCTGCCACGACGAATGGCCCCTCGTCCGGCATCTCGACATCGTCGAGATATGGCTCGTCCAAAGGGGTGCCATTGATCACGATCTGATTTCCCCGAACCTCGACGCTCTCGCCGGGGAGGCCGATGACCCTCTTGATCAGATCGTCCCTGCCCCGGGTCCGCACCCCGACCGCCTCCAGCACCGACCGGATCACCGCCTCGGGCACAGACTCCTCGATCTCGGTCTCCCTGGGGTCGCGAAAAACGACGATGTCGCCGCGCTGAGGCTCGCCCCATTTGTAGGCGAGCTTGTTGACCATCACCCGATCGTTGACCTCGATCGTGGGCAGCATCGACTCGGAAGGGATCCAGAACGGCTGGATCAAAAATGTCTTGATGATGACGGCGATGGCTAGAGCGGTGAGCAGGAGCCCCGGCAACTCCGCGAGGAACGATCGTCTTTTCTCGGGCGCAGGGCTCTCCTCGGGTGAGCCTTCGACCTGATTCGGCGTGGGCAGAGTCAGTCGCGCAGCTCCTTGATCCGGGCAGACTTGCCAACCCGGTCACGGAGGTAATACAGCTTGGACCGGCGAACGTCTCCTCGACGAAGCACCTCGATCTTGGCGATGATCGGAGCGTGTACCGGGAACACCCGCTCGACGCCGATACTGAAGCTGATCTTGCGGACAGTGAAGGAAGCCCGGGCCCCGCTCCGATTGCGGGCGATCACCACGCCTTCGAACACCTGGATGCGCTCCCGGCCGGCCTCCATGACCCGGACGTGGACCTTGACCGTGTCTCCTGGCCTGAATTCGGGGATGTCGTCGCGGACGTGCGCGCTTTCGACGAGGTGAAGATCGTTCATTGGAGGACTCCTAAGAGCGGTCGGAAAAGGGTCTGATAGTCCCGACCCGCCCGAAATTGTATCAGGTCTCCGCTTTGTCGCCATCCGCCAGAAGGTCGGGCCGGCGGGTGCGCGTCCTCTCCAAACGCTGCTCGGCTCGCCACTCCTCGACCCGACCGTGGTCGCCGGACAGGAGGACCTCGGGGACAGCCCAGCCACTGAACTCCGCGGGGCGGGTATACACCGGTTCCTCGAGAAGACCGTGGCGGAACGACTCGGTTTCGGTCGAGTCAGGGTTGCCAACTACCCCGGGGAGGAGACGGGCGATCCCTTCGATGGCGGCTGCCGCCGCCACCTCGCCCCCGGCAAGGACGAAGTCGCCCAAGGAGACTTCCTCGTCGATGAGATTGTCGGCTACACGCTGGTCGACCCCCTCGTAACGGCCGCACACGAAGGTCACCGCATCACGGGATACCCAATCGTCCAGTGTGACCTGGGTCATCGGATTCCCAGCCGGGGTGAACAGAACCCGATGGCTGCCGGCCAGAGGCCCCAGGGCGCCGGCCAACGGTTCGATCATCATCACCATTCCGGCCCCGCCCCCAAACGGGGCATCGTCCACTTGACGGTGCCTGCCCAAGCCGTGCTCCCTGAGGTCGATCAGATTCACCTCGAGGGCCCCCGACTCGACGGCCCTGGCCACGATGCTCACCTGTAGCGGGCTCTCGAAATACCCGGGGAAGATAGTGACGACGTTGATCCGCACGATCAGGAAGGGTAGGAGCGGATTCCTACGTGAGCCGCTCGACGATCATCGCCATTCCCTGGCCCCCGCCCACGCACATCGTCTCCAGCCCGATCGTCTTGTCCTGGGTTCGAAGCCCGTTGACCAGGGTGCCCATGATCCTGGCCCCGGTCATTCCGAAGGGATGCCCCAGTGCGATCGAGCCGCCGTGACGGTTGAGCTTGTCCATGTCGATGCCGAGGACGTCGACACATGCCAGCACCTGAGCGGCGAATGCCTCGTTGATCTCGATCAGATCGATGTCGGCCAGGGTCATACCGGCTTGCGCCAGAACCTGGTGGACCGCGGCGACCGGGCCCATCCCCATCAGCTCCGGCTCGACTCCCACGACTGAGGACGCCACGATCCGCGCCAACGGAGTCAAACCCAGATAGTTGGCCCGCTGCTCGGACATCACCAATACCGCCGCGGCGCCGTCGTTGAGGGGACATGAGTTGCCCGCCGTGACCGTCCCTCCCTTGTTGAACACCGGCTCCAACTCGGCCAGCCTCTCGATCGTGGTGTTGGGACGAGGACCATCATCAACGCTGATGGTTCGCCCATCCGCGAGCTCGATCGGTGTGATCTCCCAATCAAAGAAACCGTTCTTTTGCGACTCGACCGCTAGGTCCTGGGAGCGCTTGGCAAACTCATCCATCCGCTCCCTGCTGATTCCGTGCTTCTCGGCGACGTTCTCGGCAGTGTTGCCCATCGGGATATAGACGTGGTTGATGAAATCGTCTCGCTCCGGATCGGTGAATCTCGGGTTGAGATCCTCGCTGTCGAAGCCTTTGCCGTAGGTGCGGGTGGTCGACTCCGAACCTGCGGCGACATAGGTATCGCCTTCACCGGATCTGATGGCATGAAAGGCCATCCGGATGGTTTCCAAAGACGAGGCGCAGAAACGGTTGACGGTGGTCGCCGGAACACTGTCCGGCATGCCGCCCAACAAGGATGCGGGGCGGGCGAGGTTGTACCCCTGTTCGTGATGAGTGAGCCCACAGCCGACCATTACGTCGATCACCGAGGCCCGCTCGACCTCGGGAACCTTGTTCATCAAGGCATTTATGGCGAAACCAGCGAGGTCGTCCGCCCTGACATCGATCAGCGAGCCCTTGTAGGCGCGACCGATGGGGCTGCGTGCGGTGGCAATGATCACGGCCTCGGTCATCGCATGTTTCCTGTCAGTCGGGAATCTTGATTGCTCGATCAAATGTAACCCCGGTCGTACCCTTGCGGGCATGCGATCTCCGGCTCTGGCAGGTTTGTTGTTGTTGGCGGCCTGTGCCCAGATCGGGGACAGCCCCACAACCTCGACGGCAGTGCCTGTTACCACCACCATCACCACCACGACGACCGCGGGGGAGGCGACGACGTCAGTCGTGACCACACTGCCGCCGGCCGGATGTCTCGAGGACCTCGATTTCGTCGAGAGCGGGCAGGTGGCACGGACCGATCAGCCGTCGTCCGACGCCAGCATCCTCGGCCTGGTCTCCTGGGACTCCGATGGTGGCTGTGAGCGGTTTCGCCTCGACTTCGAGACGAACGAGGGCGCACCGGCCACCACTCCGCCCTCGGCCGAGATCGAGTTCCTGGACTCGGGCCGCATCCTCCGAATCCATCTCGACCTGGAGCAAACAGTCCTCACCGACCAGCTGGTGGAAACCCCGCTCGTCGATCGGCTCTACGTGGTGAGGGCACTAGACGGCGGCTTGTTCGTCGACCTCCATCTGGCGGCACCGAGCCAGGCGCGGGCATCGGTGAGAAACTCGCCTGCGGGTCTGACGGTCGAGCTTCAGATGGGCGTCAGTCCTATCACTGGCGCGCCAACGATCTCTGATCGGGTGGTGGTGATTGAGCCGTCTCCGGGCGCAGACACTGTCTCCCCCGTGGAGATAACCGGCTATGCGCGCACCTTCGAGGCAACGGTCCTGATCATCGCCACCAGCGCCGGACAGACCTTCGCCGAGACCACCACCCAGGCGGCCGATTGGACCGAGACCTGGGGCGAGTTCCGAACCTCGGTCGACGTGCCACCCGGTGCGATCTCGCTCTTTGTGGGCGAGGAGAGCCCAGACGATGGCGCTGTGATGGGTGCGGTTATCGAAATCACGGCTCAGTGAGACCGGGCACAGGCACGATCTCGACATAGCGCTTCTCGAGGTCGACGATCGGGACCAGGTCGTCGACGAATGGCACCTCGAACGTCGATCCTTCACCGTCCACAACCAAGCGGTCCTGGGCGAGACCGGCGACAACTCCGACCACCACCCCCAGCCGATCCCCGTCGACAGTGCGTGCTTCCAGACCGACCAGATCCTCAGGCCAGAACTCACCCTCCTCGAGAGCTCGCCGCCCCTCGACCATGACCTCGGCGCCTCTGATCTCTTCGGCAGACTCCCGGTCTTCGATCCCTTCGAAAGCGACCTGGAATCCCTTGTCAACGCGACGAACCGCCCTCACCTGATGGGGGCGGTTCTTGATCCAAACGGTGGCTCCGGGGTCGAAGTGGACGACGTCTTCGGGCTCGATGTAGAGGCCGAGGAACCCCCCGAGACCGTGGGGCCTCCCGAGCCGTCCTACTCGGTGCCCGGCGCTTTCAGTCGACGAACTCGACGTCAGCTGTGATTCCCTCCTCGTCGGCGGCGGCTCCGGCTGCGGCGCGGATCGCCTTCGCCACCCTGCCGCGCCGCCCGATGACCCGACCCATGTCCGCTTTGGCGGTTCTCACCTCGGCGATCAACTCGTCCGGGCCTTGCTCCACCATGGTGACCGAGACTTCGTCGGGCTCCTCGACGATGCTCTTAACCACATAGGTCACGACTCTCTCGACGATTTCACCTTTGGCCACGATCATTCCTCCTCGGAGGATTCGGCTGCCGGCGATTCATCTGCCACCGCCTCCGGGACCTCTTCGACAGTCGCCTCGAGCGGAGCCTCCTCCGACTCCTCTACGGCCGGCGCTTCGACGGGCGCGACAGCCTCCTCGACGACAGCCTGGGCTGTGGCTTCCTCGTGGGTCGGCGCCAACGGTGTGGGTTCCGGCTCCTCCTCCTGACTCTGGTCGGCGGCGGTCACGACGTGAATCTGACCCCGCTTCACCTTCATCGTGGTCAAGGCGCCGGAGATGTTGAGCAACTTCTCGACTGCTTCGGTGGGCTGGGCTCCTTTGGCCAGCCATTCGCTGGCCTTGTCGTTGTCGATTTCGATCAACGACGGTTCCTGGCGCGGGTCATAACGCCCGATCTGCTCGATATACCGACCGTCCCGCGGGGAACGGCCATCCACGACCACGACCCGGTACACGGGCGACTTCTTCTTGCCCATTCGGATCAGTCTCATCTTCACGGCCATCGACTCACCTCTTAGTTCGCTGCGCCGACAGGAGTCCCTGAAGGGAAGGGGCTCCCTTTCCTCCGGCCAGCGTCTTCATCATCTTTTGTGCATCGGTGAATTGCTTCAAGAGGCGATTCACATCCTGGGGCCTGCTGCCCGAGCCGGACGCGATTCGCCGCTTTCGGCTCCCGCCGATGACTTTCGGGTTCCGGCGCTCCTCAGGGGTCATTGACTGGATGATTGCCTCGACCCTTCTCAGATCGCGGTCATCGACATCGATGTCGCGAAGGAGCGATCCGGAGCCGGGAAGCATAGCAAGGATGTCCTTCACCGGTCCCATCCGCTTCATCTGCTGGAGCTGGGTCAGAAAGTCCTCCAGGGTGAACTGACCCTTCTCCATTTTGCGCGCAGTCTTCTCGGCCTCGACCTGGTCGAAGGTCGATTCGGCCTTCTCGATGAGGGTGAGGACGTCACCCATCCCCAGGATTCGCGATGCCATCCGGTCCGGATGGAACGGCTCGAGGTCCTCCAGGCCCTCGCCGACCCCTGCAAACTTCACGGGGGCCCCGGTGACCTCACGCACCGAGATCGCCGCTCCGCCACGGGCGTCTCCATCGAGCTTCGACAAGATCACACCGGTGAGGCCGATCTGCTGTTGGAAGCCGCTGGCGACATTGACCGCGTCCTGGCCGGTCATGGCGTCGACCACGAGCAGCACCTCGTCGGGATCGGCGGCGCGGCGCACGTCGGCCAGTTCCTTCATGAGCTGGGAGTCGATTTGGAGTCGTCCGGCGGTGTCGACGATCACAACGTCCCGTCCGGTGCGAACTGCTTCCTTGAGAGCTGCTTTGACCAGCTTCTCCGGCTTGCCTTTGCGATCCGAGAAGACCGGCACGTCGACGCGGCTACCCAGAGTCTCCAATTGGTCAATTGCTGCAGGACGCTGCAGATCGGCGGCAACCAGGAGGGGTTTCTTGCCCTGAGACCGAAGATGTCGGGCCAGCTTTGCGGCGGTGGTCGTCTTGCCGGAACCTTGCAGCCCGACCATGAGAATTGTGAGCGGCGGCGGCGCCTTGACCAGACCGGTCGAATCCGAGCCGAGGGTGATGACCAGCTGCTCGTGAACGATCTTGATCACCTGTTGGCCTGGCGTCAGCGACTTGGCAACGTCTTCGCCCTGGGCACGCTCCTTGACCCTTGCCAGAAAGGCCTTGACCACCCCAACGTTTACGTCTGCCTCCAGAAGGGCGAGTCTGACTTCGCGAAGGGCCTCGTCGATGTCTTTCTCCGAGAGCCGGCCCTTGCCCCGCAAGGAGCTGAACACGCCCTCGAACCGCTTGGTGAGTGTGTCGAACACGAAGCATGACGGTACCGGTCTCGGTGTCACTGTGAACATTCCCGGTGGTTACGCTCGCCGCCGATGCACCCCCTGCTGCCGGTCTTCCTCTCCGCTGCCGACGGCGTTTTTCCAGCAGTCGACGGGGCAGTGACCTATGTCTCGCCGTTGGAATCCGGGCTCGAGGCCGTGGTCTCTTTCTCGGGTCATGCCTTCGTCGCTAGTCGTCTCGCTGAGAGCGAGTTCGCCGACCTCGAGCCTGACGGATATGGCACCGTTCTCCACCCCAAGGTCCTGCTTCGGATGGCGGGTGATTCGGGGGCCGTCGGCATCATCGACGCCACCCTGGTGACCCGAGGCACCGGGGGCGGCTCCCTCGAGGAGCGGACCGATCTCGATGACCATCCTCGGGTCCGCTACGCCCGCTCCATCCGCCAGGAGATCCGTGTCTACGGTGACGAAAGCGGTCTGATCACACTTGGTAAAGGCCTTGCCGGGCGGACTGAGATGAGCATCGAGACCTTCGGGAACGGCGACCGGCGGGGTCGCGAGCTGATCGATGAAGCCATTGCCTTGATCCCCACTGGCGAGCCACTCTTTGCCGCGGTCTCACCGGGACACGCTCGATCGCTGCGCGCATTCCTCTCCCGTGGATTCGTGCCAATTGGCAGCGAAGTGATCGTCCGCCCCGCTGGATAATCTCCGCGTATGAGCTTCACGATCGACACGGTGTTCGTCTGGGTGGCCGATATCGACCGGTCGGTCGCCTGGTATCGCGGATTCGGGATCGAAGCCGGACCGCGGCACGGGACCTGGCAGGCAATGAAGACCGACGGCGGGACCCGCTTCGGTCTCCACCAGGGTGAGCGAAAGCGGGACGAGCCGACTGCCGCGATCGCATTCGGAGTCACCGATCTCACCGCAGAGATGACCCGACTCGCCGATCTCGGGATTGCGCCGGTCGATGCCGAAGTCACCGACACCGGTGCTGCCCGGTTCACCACCTATCGCGATCCGGACGGAAACGAGGTGCAACTGCTGGAACGACGTGGCTGAGCCCCCGAGGGAGGCGCGAAAGCGCGCCTATCAGGCCTGAAGCTCGCCTTGAGCTGGTCAGGGGTGTTCAGTGATTGTGAACACTTTTCGCTCCACAGATCGGCACGATCTCCTA
>JALYNX010000009.1 GCA_030772935.1 Actinomycetota bacterium
CGGCCATGCCCGTCGCTGTCGGATCGGTGACATGGGCGTAGGCCATCGAGATCAGCGAGGACATCGACCCTCGTTTGTCGCCGAGTTCCTCATAGATATGGAAGGCCTCCTCGGCGAGCTCCTTCACCTTGGAGAACATCTCCGGGGCCTGAAGGAGGATTTCGATACGGGACGTCCCTTGTGCCTCGGCTGCAATCGCGTAGAGCTTCAGGCGCCCGGCCTCGATCACGGCCAGCTCACGGAGAGCCGCGGCTTCATCCGAGCGGGCTCCGATCTCGCGGGCGATTCCCAATGCACGGCTGAACGCCGCCTCAGCTGCATCGAGATCGACTTCGACCAGCGGCCAGTAACCCTCCCCGATCGGAGCCCTGGTTATCGCCTGTCCCAGCTCGAGACAGGCAGCGAGCTCCAACGCGGGGTCTCCTGAGCTCTCGGCGGCATTGCATACCCCAACGGCGAGATCGGCCGCCAGGTCGTAGTCCTGATTGGCGCGAGCCGCCGATGCCCTTCTCAACCTCACCTCGGCGTCCAGTTCGGGGGAGTGGACCGCGGCGCTCAGAGCTGTCATCTCGGCGAGATTGGCGAGACGCTCCATCCCGCGTTCGAGAACCTGGAGGGCGTCGTCTTTGACTCGGAGCATCTCGATACGGTCTTCGGGCGCGGAGGCGGCGGGCAGAGTGGTGTCGATGAGGCGGACCGCTTCCTCGGGGGCGGAGACCGCCATTGCCGCTCGGGCGGCCTCGAGCGCGGTGGCAACGGCCATCGCCTGATCCCCGGCCTGAAGGGCATGGTGGGCGAGCATCGAGAGGTTCTCAATGCCGCCCTCTGCTGCAAGCGACTCGGCGATCGCCCCGTGGATGGCGCGCTTTCGCTGTCTCGAGCCAGACGCCACGAGCGAAGCGCGAATCTGGTCATGGGAAAAGGAGAAGTCGTAGCGGGATCCCGAAGGCTCCTCCATTATCAAGCCGAGATCGACCGCCTTCTGCAGGTCCTCACCTAACTGCCATTCGGGCTTGGCTGGCTCGCCTTGGACACGGGTCAGCACCCGGGCGAGGTCGGCGAGGGCGAAGCGTCGTCCCAGAACCCCGGCGTCGGCGAGCAGCGACCGGCACTCCTCGGTCAGCTGGGCCAACCGTCGTTCGATCAACGACTGGATCGAGGAGGGCACCGCCGGCCCGCTGAGACGGGTCATGGTCCAGGTGCCGTCTATGAGTTGTAAGGCCTCAGCCTCGCGGTAGGCCCGGGCCAGCTCCTCGATGAAGAAGGGCACCCCCTCGGAGCGAGCGTGAAGACTGCCCACGGTTGCCTCGTCCACGGGAGCCCCGAGCAGGTTTTCGATCAACTCTCCGGTTTGGAGCCGGCTCAGCCGCTGCAGTCTCAGCACCTGGGTCACCCGCATCCGGTCGAGATCAGCGATCAACTTGCCCGCTCCGCCAGAGGCAGAGTCGGAATGGGGGCGAAGGCTGATGAGTAGGAAGATCGGGCCGGACGCCAGGGTCCGAACCAGATATCGGATGAGTTGGATGCTGTCGTCGTCGGCCCATTGCAGGTCGTCGAAAAGTAGGGCGAGGGGTCGCTCTCTGGTCAAAGCGAGGAAAGCCGAGGCGACCTCATCGAAAGTTCGCAGCATCTGCTCTTGGGGAGAGAGCCCTTCGAGCCGGGGGCTTCTCCCGGCGATCGCCTCCTGGGCCCGGTCGAGTTGCTCGAGCGCCATAGCCTGTTGGGCAATGGACGACGTGCGTGGTGAGGTGAGCAGCGATCGGAACAGGAGGAAGGGCCCTCTGAGCTCTTCGTCGGCGCTGACGTCGAGCACCCAATACGGGGTCTCCGATCCGGCGGCCAGGTCCGCGGTGGCGTCGAGTAGGCGTGTCTTGCCGATGCCGGCCTCTCCTTCGACAACGACTGCTCGGAGACCGGTCGAGGGGTTCGCTGCGAGTTGCTCTCCGATGACTCCCAACTCGCGGGTCCTCCCCACCACCGGGCTAGTGGCCCGCGGTGCGTCGAGGTCGAAAGCGGCGGCCGATGCGGCCCGGGTTTCTCTGTCGGCTCGTGCTGGGGCGCCCTCCTTGTCCCGCCACAGGACCTCGAAGAGTCGCCATCGGTCGGGAAATCCCTTGAGCCAGAACAGCCCTCGGTCGACGATCCGACTGTCACCGAGGGTTCCGGCCACGTCGTGGACCACTTGTGACACCAAGATCTGACCGCCCTGGGCCTTGCTCATGATCCTGGCCGCGGCGTGGACTGCGGTTCCGTGAGCATCCCCCTCCGACTGGGCCACATCCCCGATGTTGAGCCCGATGCGAACCGATAGTGGTGTGCTGGGATTGGACTGGTTGTGATCTTCGATCGCCCGCTGGATCGATACCGCGGCTTCGATCGCCTGATTGGCCGAGGTGAAGAGGGCCATGAACCCATCTCCCAAGGACTTGGGCTCCACGCCCCCAGCGGCTTGCAAGCGGGAGCGGACCAGGTCGTCATGGGTTCGGATCAGCTCGTTGGCGGCGGTGTCGCCGACTCTGACGCGCAGATCGGTGGAACCCTCCATGTCCGTGAACAGGACGGTGAAGGTGCCCTTGATGACCGCGTCGTCCTGGCTCAGCTGTTCCCCATTCCGGGACCGGACGATAACGGGAAGGAAGGCCACGGGTATCTTTCCGTCACGACAGGAGGTCAGCGAACGTCTCGCACCGTATGACCTACCGTCCTCGATGGGTATGTAAACGCTGCAGGCTCGACTCACTTGGTCTGTCGGAGCTGGTGGTGGCGCTCCCCAATTTCACGGAGGACCGACTTTGTTTCGAGACTTGAACCGAGCCGACGCAGCCTCCGGGCTTCGGCACGAGGCGTTCTTCTACTCAGGCGACGAGGCCTTGTTGTCGGCGGTGACTTCGTTCGTCGAGGAAGGCATCGCCCGAAGTGAGTCGACTCTCGTGGCTCTCAGCCAACCCAAGCTGGCAGGTCTCACCCGGCGTCTCGGATCCCAGAATTCCACCGTTTCGTTCGTGGACATGGGTCAGATGGGGGCCAACCCTGGCCTGATCATTTCGGTCTGGCAGGATTTTGTGGTCAAGCACCGCCCCGGTGGTCCTGGTCTACGGGGAATCGGCGAGCCGATCACGCACCAGCGGACGGGAGCAGGGTTGGTGGAAAGCCACCACCATGAATCAATGCTGAACTTGGCCTTCAAGGACGTCGACCGCTTCTCGCTGCTTTGCCCTTATGACCTCAACGCCTTGACCTCGGACGTGATCGAGCGTGCCGGCACTACCCACCCCTATCTCAACCGCGAGGGCGTCAGCTCCGCCAGCCAGACCTTCGAATTCTCGCATCTGTCGGATTCGGTGCTTGCTGATCCACTGTCCGAGGTTCCTTCGACTGCGCAGCTCTTCGAGTTCACCAAGGCGGAGCTGGGCGCAATGCGATCCTGGCTCTCCATCAGAGCCCTCGAGACCGGGCTCGCGGTGGCACGAGCTCAAGATCTGATCCTCGCGGCCCACGAGGTTGCTTCCAACAGCGTGATCCATGGTGGTGGTGGCGGTCGGCTCCAGGTTTGGATCGATGATTCCAGCCTGATCTGTCAGATCACTGACCACGGTTCCATCAGCGATCCGCTGTTGGGTCGGCTTCCCCCTGCCTCGGAACGGGCCAGTGGCCGCGGACTCTGGCTCGCCAACAATCTCTGTGATCTGGTGCAGATCCGCTCCGCGAACGGTGAGACAATGATCCGGCTTCACAAATCCGTCCCATGAGCGTTCGAGGGTGGTGTTGATGCCCGGCGACCGATTCATCGAGTTGGCGATGTCCGAGGACAAGCACGTCCTCGATGTGATGTTCAAGCACGCCTCAGACGCGGTCACAGTGCAGGACACCAATGGGCGTCTGGTCTACGCCAACGACAGGGCAGCTCGGTTGATTGGGTTTGAGAGCGCCGAGGAGATGCTGAGAACACCCGTCACGGACATGCTCAATCGTTTTGACATGATCGACCGGGACGGCAACCCCTTTCCCCTCGACGCTCTTCCCGGCAGGCGGGTGATCGCCGGCGAGCCTGTGACCGAGGAGATTGTCGGCTATCAACGACGGGGTGACCATTCCATCCGCTGGTCGAGGGTGAGCGCAAGTCCGATCAAGAACGATGCTCGGGAGATCGTGCTGGTGATCAACTTCTTCAGTGACATCACCGACGAGATACGTCAGGAGGAGAACCGTCTGGTTCTCTCGGCCGCCAACGAGCTTCTTGGAGCGTCCTTGGAAGTGGGTGAGAACGTCAAGGCTCTCGCCAAGCTGATCGTTCCCAACCTGGCCAGCTGGTTCGGTGTTCACCTGCTTGGCGACCATGGAAATCTGACACCGATGGAGGTGGTCCATCCGGACACGGAGGACGCCAACTACCTCGTCAAGATTCGGGAGAGAGAATTGGTTTCTCTCGACTCCGATGAGATGGAGGCGAGAGTGGTCCGGACCATGACTCCGGAGATCATTCCGGTGATCACCCCGGAAATGCTGCAGATCGCCGAGAGCACGCGCGGAGCGGCGTTTGTCGACCTCATACGACGCCTCGAGTTCCGTTCCGTGGTGTGTGTTCCGCTGCGCATGGGCAACCAGGGGATCGGCGCCCTGACCGCGGCCCGGAGTGGCTCCGAACCTCCCTTTGACCGCAACGATGTCGATCTCCTTTTGTCCATAGCCGAACGAGCGGCGATCTCCTTGGACAACGCTCGCCTCTACGAGCACGAGCGCGAAGTCTCGATAATGCTCCAGAAGGGCCTGGCGCCCCGGTTCCTCCCCGCCATCGAAGGTATCGAGCTCGCTGCTCGATACCAACCCCTATCACGCATCGGCCACCTGGGGGGCGATTTCTACGACGTGATCGAGGTCTCTCCCAAGCATTGGTCCATGGTGGTGGGTGATATCGAAGGCAAAGGGGTTTCTGCGGCGGCGGCAGTCGGATTGGCGAGACACACGGTGCGGGCGACCGTCACCGTCGACTCCACCCCGATGACCGTTGTGGGGGCCCTCAATCGGGCCCTCCTGGAAGAGGAGCAACAACGGATGTGCACCTTGGCCTACTGCGTGCTCGAGCAATCGGTCGACGGCCACGTGCTCCGGGTCAGTTTGGCCGGCCATCCTCCACCGTTGATTGTCTCCTCGTCAGGCGAAATCACAACAGTGGGGCGGCCATGCCCACCCGCCGGAGTGATCTCCGAGCTGCTCCCGATCGTCGAAGAGGTGAACCTGTCCCCGGGTGACACTGTGATCATGTACACCGATGGGGTTGCCCTTCCAGGGCTGGCGCCACCAGAGAGCATGGAGAAAATGCTGGCAGGTGAGACGGAGCTGGCCCTTGGGCTCATGCTCGACATGATCCTCGACAAGGTTCAAGATGCCCACCAAGCCAGGGTGCCCGACGACGTCGCTCTCCTCGGCTTTCGGGTGTCGACCTAGGCCCCCTGTTCTGGGTAGGTCATGTATAACCACGATCCTGGTCGGGTACACAAATGCCACCATTACTAGGAGGCATTGTGGGAATAATTGCATGGTTGGTAATCGGCCTTTTGGCGGGTCTCATTGGACGGGCGCTGGTCCCGGGTCGTGACTCGATGGGCATGTTTGCCACGTTGGTTCTTGGCCTGATCGGCTCTCTGATCGGTGGGTTCCTTGGGA
Source organism: Actinomycetota bacterium (assembly GCA_030772935.1). Classification (GTDB taxonomy): domain Bacteria; phylum Actinomycetota; class Acidimicrobiia; order Spongiisociales; family ZC4RG35; genus JALYNX01. Next base: position 5,665 of record JALYNX010000009.1, read on the forward strand.
ATCTGTTGTTCGATGGCAACTGGGATCTGGAAGCAGCAGGGATCGTCGGTTCCATCGTTGGCGCTGTCATCGCCCTGCTCGTCTTTTGTGCTCGAGTCATGCTCGCGGTCGCTGTGGATAAAGTCCGCCTCATCATCGAATCTGCAAACATCTACAGCAGATCGCCGTCGAGAAAGAGGAGCTCTTGGACAACGAAGGGATCCAACCCACGCTGGTGGTGCAGACCACCCACGAGGAGTACAGCGCCGTCATCGCGCTTGAAGGTGAGCTAGATCTCGGAACCGTCGCCGATCTGCAGGAGGCGGTTGACGACGCGCTCGGCGCTGGGGCTCAACATGTGACCATCGACTGTCGAGGCATCGGTTTCGTCGACTCGTCGGGTCTCAGGTGTCTGCTCGACACAAATGCGAACGCGCCTCGAGGCGTGGCTCTGGTGCAGCCGTCAAGCTCACTGCTCCGTATTCTCGAGATCACCTCTCTCGACTCGATGTTGCCCATATTCAATGACCTCGAGGCCGTGCGCGCCGATGTGGAAGCGTAAGTCGGTCAACCGGCTCTCACCCAAGCGAGGAACCGTTCACGGGGCCAGGTGTTGACGACAGGAGTCGCGGTGGCGCCGGCCCGCTGCAGGGTGGCGACCGCATTGGCCACTTCGCCATCTCACCGAGTCGATGCCCGTCCGAATTGGCGGCGATCAATGCCCCGGACTCGACCGCACGGCTGAGCAGGGCGCGAATGAACACCAGAAGACGCAGATCTCATTCCGCGATCGGGCCTCGCTGTCGAGTTCTTATGGATAAAGAAGTGGTCTGACGGGTAAATGTTCCCAGACACGGTCGGTTCCGACCGCTCTCGCTGGAGATTCTTCCAACGATGGCGAGGGGAAAAAGCAAGGAGATATGAAGTGAATAGGAATGTCAGTTTCGGCGGTTCGCTCTTTCTGATCGCCCTGGGCGCCATCTTGG
>JALYNX010000010.1 GCA_030772935.1 Actinomycetota bacterium
GGACGGTGGAATGGATCATCACCGAGTCCGAGGTGGCGGCGATCATGCTCGAGTTCTCGTTGATCAAACGCAACCTCCCGCGTTTCAACATACGGTTGGTGGACGACAAGTCCTATCCCTATCTGGCCATCACCAGGAGCGACGAGTGGCCACGGGCCCGGGTGCTTCGGGGCGCCAAGCGGAAGGGATACGAGTACTTCGGTCCCTACGCACATACCTATTCGATCCGAAAGACCTTGGATCAGCTATTGCGAACCTTCCCGGTCCGCACCTGCTCCGACTCCCTCTTCGCCCGACAGAAAGCCCAGGGGCGACCCTGTCTTCTCTTCCATATCGAGAAGTGCTCCGGACCCTGCATCGATGCGGTGACACCCGACGACTATGCCCAGATGGTGGACGGTCTGGCCGGCTTTCTCCGCGGGGACACCGAGGGAGTAGTCGCAGATATCGAAGATCGGATGTGGGAGGCGTCGGAGCGTCAGGAGTTCGAACTGGCGGCCCGCAACCGCGACCGGATCGAGGACGTGCGCCGTGCCCTGCTCCGCCAGGAGGTGGTCACCGAGCGGCCCGAGGATTTCGACCTAATCGCCTTCCACGGTGACGATCTCGAGTCCGCGTTCCAGATGCTCCATGTGAGGAGGGGCCGGGTGGTCGGGCGACGGGGGGTTGTCGTCGACCGCGTCGAGGAGCTGACTGACGCCGAGTTGATGGGCCGAGTCATCCGCCAGCTCTACGGGGAAGAGGCGCCGCCCAGGGAGGTCCTGGTGTCGATCGCCCCCACCGAGCTCGACCTGCTCACCGAATGGCTGAGCACGTCACGGGGATTCCAGGTCGACCTGCGGGTGCCGCAAAGGGGCGCCAAGCGCCGCCTCATGGAAACTGCATCGACCAACGCGGCCGAGGCTTTCGGTCGTCATCGGCTGCGAAGACACCGAGACCACAATGCACGGGCTCGGGCGCTTCTCTCCCTGCAAGAGGTATTGGAGCTTCCAGTGGCTCCGCTCCGGATCGAGGCGTACGACATCTCGACCCTGCAGGGAACGAACACCGTGGCTTCGATGGTGGTCCTCGAAGACGGGATCCCGAAACGTTCGGACTATCGACGCTTCAAGATGAGGACCATCCAGGGCCAGGACGACTTCGCGTCGATGGAGGAGACCCTGCGCCGTCGCTTCAAGGCTTACCTCGCCGAAAGGGACCGGCCGATTCCCGAACAGGGCAGGTTCTCCTACCCGCCATCCCTGGTGCTCATCGATGGTGGTCCCGGCCAGCTTGGCCGTGCGATCAAGGTCCTCGGCGAGCTCGACCTTGACATACCCGCCATCGGTCTGGCGAAGCGCATGGAAGAGGTCTACCTACCCGGTCTGCCTGATCCGATCCGCATCCCCCGCGACGCCGAGGCCCTCTACTTGCTGCAGCAAGTGCGAGATGAGGCGCACCGATTCGCCATCACCTACCACCGTCAGCTCCGATCGAAGTCGATGGTCGATTCGGTCCTGGATGAGGTGCCCGGTATCGGCCCCAAACGCAAACGTGAGCTGATCCGCCGCTTCGGCTCTTTGAAGAAGATCCGTGAGGTCGAGGCCGACGATCTGGCAGAAGTGCTCCCGAAGAACGTGGCCGTCTCTCTGTACGCTGCCCTCCACAGCTGATCGAAGACACGATGGACCTGGCACCAACCGAGCATCCACATGTCCTGGTGGTCACCGGGATGTCAGGCGCGGGGCGGTCGTCGGCAGGCAACATTCTCGAAGACATCGGCTATACGGTGATCGACAACCTGCCTCCCCGGCTTCTGGCGCTCGCCGCTCAATCGCACGACATGCCTTCGCTTCACAAGCGCCTGGCGGTGATCATCGACTCTCGTGGTGGCCTCGAGATGGACGAGCTCCGCTCGGCCATGGATGAGCTGGCCCGGGAAGGGGTGCTCACCAGAGTGGTCTTCCTCGACGCAGAGGACGATGTGATCGTCAGCCGTTATGAGGAGAACAAACGGCCCCACCCCCTGGGTCTGGCCACGATCTCGGATTCGATCAGTGCCGAAAAGGAGTTGTTGGCCGACTTGCGCGAGGCAGCAGACGTAATCGTCGACACGTCGAATCTCAACGTCCATGAACTGAGGGAGCGTCTCACCACCCAGTTCAGTGAAGAGGACATGACGAGGCCGATGCGGGTCTCGATCCGGTCGTTCGGCTTCAAACACGGAACTCCCCGTGACGCCGACCTCCTTTTTGATGTGCGCTTCCTTCCCAACCCTTATTGGGTCCCCGAGTTGCGCGACCTCAGGGGGACCGACGAAGCCGTGGCCGAATACGTGATGCAGGACGAAAACGCCAAGGAGTTCGTCGACCGGGTCGATGAGTTGTTGACGTTTCTCGTCCCACGGTTCGAGGCCGAGGGGAAGTCCTACCTTTCGGTGGGGATAGGTTGCACCGGGGGTCACCACCGTTCGGTTGCCATCGCCGAGGAGCTGGGCAGACGGTTGGCCCAGCATGACGTCAAAGCGGCGGTGCGTCACCGCGACATCAACCGGTGAGACTCGAAACCGCAGTCGCTGTCGAACCGCTGCTGCTCGCTCCGGACGGTCCGATCGTGGTCGCCATCGGCGGAGGCCACGGCCAAGCCGCCGCCCTGGAGGCGATCCAGTGTTATGCGGGCGAGATCTCGGCACTGGTATCGGTGGCGGACGACGGTGGCTCTTCGGGCCGGCTGTCAGATCTCGGCATGCCCCCACCGGGCGATGTCCGCCGATGTCTTCTGGCACTGACCCCTGAACCCTCTCTGTGGTCGGAGCTCTTCGCCCATCGATTCCGAGGTGGCGACGTGGCCGAGCACTCCCTGGGCAATCTGATCCTGGCCGCGCTCGCCGACCTGTTCGGAGACTTCGAGTCTGCCGTGGCCACCGCCGAGCGAATGCTGGGAACCTTGGGCACGGTGATCCCGGTGGCGGACCATCCGGTGGTGCTCGAGGCGACAATCGACGGCAAGCGGGTCGTGGGGCAGGGCAACATCGCAAAGACGGCCGGTGAGCTTACGGAGCTCCACATCGAGCCTCGAGACGTAGTAGCGACGCGACGGGCCTTGGCCGCCGTCGCCGTCGCCGACCAAATCGTGATCGGGCCGGGGAGCCTCTACACGTCGATCATTTCGGCCCTCAAAGTGAACATGCTCGCTCCCGCGATCATGAGCGCCGATGCGCAGAAGATCTTCGTCCTCAATCTGGTCACCCAGGACGGCGAAACACTTGGCATGGACGGCGCGGCCCATCTCGACGCAATGGCTACCCACGCCGGCGTCACCGGTTCCGGGATCGTGGTCGTGCACGATGGTGTCCTGGAGGTGCCCGAAGGCCACGAGCAGGTCACGCTCGATGTCGAAGCGGCGGCCGTTCACGGGTGGAGGGTGGTTGTTGCCGACGTCGCAAGTCAATGGGCAGACTGGCCGACCCACGATCCACTGAAGTTGGGAAGGGTGCTCGAAGAACTAGCCAACACCGAGGATTGACTCGATGTCACCGTATCTCACCCTGGACGACGTGGATGTCAACGGATTGGCCGTGTTGGTTCGCTCCGATCTCAATGTTCCCCTCGATGGGGGAGCCGTGGCAGACGACTTTCGGATCGAAGCTGCGCTTCCCACGTTGGAGCGCTTGGTCGACTCCGGGGCGAAGGTCACTGTCTGCTCCCATCTGGGCCGGCCCGAAGGAGAAGAT
>JALYNX010000011.1 GCA_030772935.1 Actinomycetota bacterium
GAAACACACCGCCTTGGCTGCGATCTGGGATTCGATGGGCCCCCCTTGGACATTGGGGAACACTGCCTTGTCGATCGCTGGTGCGAAGGCCTCACGGCTGAGGATCAACCCGCCACGGGGCCCCCGGAGAGCCTTGTGGGTGGTGCCAGTGACGATGTCTGCGTAAGGCAGGGGTGAGGGGTGCGATCGTCCGGCTACCAACCCGATGAAATGGGCCGCATCGACCATGAAAATCGCGCCTATCTCGTCGGCGATCTCTCTGAACCGCTGATAGTCGAGGGTTCGGGAGTAGGCGGAGTACCCGGCGAGGACGATCTTGGGTCGATGCTCGAGGGCAAGGGCGTGGACCTCGTCCATGTCGACCAACTCGGTGTCGGGGTCGACCCCGTAGGCCACGAAGTCGTAATAGAGCCCTGAGAAGTTGACCGGGGATCCATGAGTGAGATGGCCGCCTTGGTCGAGACGCATCCCCAGCACCTTGTCCCCGGGCGACAACAGAGAGAAATAGACCCCCATGTTGGCCTGGGCCCCGGAATGGGACTGCACGTTGGCGTGTTCTGCCTCGAACAACTCCTTGGCCCGGTCTATGGCGAGCTGCTCCATCACATCGACCACCTGACAGCCCTCGTAATAGCGCCTGCCCGGATAGCCCTCGGCGTACTTGTTGGTGAAGACCGACCCCGAAGCCGCCATCACTGCCGGCGAGGCGAAGTTCTCCGAAGCGATCAGATGGATGTGTGAGTTCTGCCGCTCCACGTCCTTGCGAATGAGCCCGGCGATTTCAGGATCGACCGACTCCAGAGAGTCCATTGAGATCATGGATTGAGGGTACCGGTTTGGAGTCGCGTCCCACACGGCGGCAGCTCCGGCGGACCGGCGCCTGTTCGGCCCGAGGGTCGTGTGACGCGACGACGCTAGCCAAAGCGTCGCGTGGGTTGCCGAGGGCCGAAGTCCGCCGGCAATCAGAGGTAGATCGGGCCTTGACGAAGCACGGTTAGGCGGGCACCCGTGGCGTCGACCACGGTCGAGGCCTCGCCTCCGGGTGCGGACCCCGGAAGATAGAACGCGACCTCGTCTCCAAAGATCGCCCTCGCGTCGCCGTCGTCTCTTGCCTCCACACCGCCGCTTCGGTTCGCCGAAGTCACCGCCAATGGCCCGCATGCCTCGAGAAGCTCGAGCGCGACAGGATGATCGGGTACCCGAATCCCAACAGTGCGTTGCTGGGCGTCTCCGACCCAATTCGCCAGGATGACACGCGGGGTGACCACCAAGGTCAGTGCCCCCGGCCAATGGGCGACAGCCAACTCCTCTGCCTGACCTTTGATTTCGGCAATCATCCTGGCCTGATCGATCGTGCCCACGAGCAATCCAACCGGCTTGTGCTCGGGTCTTCCCTTGAGAGCGAACAGGCGAGCCACCGCAGCCTCGTTGAGTGGGTCGACTCCGATCCCGTAGACCGTATCGGTCGGGAGACCCACCACCAGCCCGGCCCGCACCGCTTCAACCGCGGCTTCGATCGTCACGGTTTGACGGCGACGAGATAACGGTCCCGGCCCGCCAGATCCTGGCGAACCACCCCAGGAAGATCCAGCAGCGAGCTGGCAGCCGACACGCCCTGGGTCTCCCCGATCTCACACACGAAAACACCGCCGGGCCGGAGCCACTGTGCAGCCACCGCCCCGATCCTCTGGATGACTTCCAGGCCGGACGAACCAGCAACCAATGCCACTCTCGGCTCCTTTTGCACTTCGCGGGGCAACCCTCCGAAATCGACCACGGCCACATACGGAGGATTGGAGACAATCAGGTCGACCGTGCCCAAGATCGCGGCCGGAAGGGGGTCAAAGAGGTCGCCTTCGGCAATGTAGACCTGAAGCCCGGTCTGGAAACGGTTCAACGTCGCCACTTCGACCGCGGCGGGAGAAACGTCGGTTGCGAACACTGCGGCAGCAGGAAAAGCCTTCTTCAACGCCAGGGCCAATGCCCCGGAGCCCGTGCACAGGTCAACTATCACCTCGGGCGAGCGCACCATGCGAATTGCGAGCTCGTAGAGACCCTCGGTTTCGGGTCGGGGAATCAGAACCCGCTCGTCAACCACTAGTTCGAGCGAGGCGAAGGCCGTCGTGCCTTCGATGTACTGCAGCGGCTCGCCTGACACCCGCCTGGCGATCAATGCCTCCAGCGTCTGTTCGGGGCCGGCGAGGGCCTCGAGCCGGCGCAGCTCGTGCTCGGGGATGAGTCCCATTCTTCGGGAGGAGTCTTACACCTGAAAATCGGGTTGTGGGGATTGGACCCGGGAACTGGATTGCACTGCTGTAGATTGGCACCCAGGGAAGCGGCCCCTGGTTGCTCGCCACGTGTCGTTTCGCCCCATCCCTGATCATTCAGGAACTGGCACGAGAAACGGCGTGTCGACCAGCCCAACCGACCGGGTTCAGGCCCGTCGACGCCGGGGGTAGTTGAAACTATGACATCGAGACCTGGATGAGCGAAGCCAAGAGGGTGCTCGTCGCTGATGACTCCGAGGCGGTCACCACTTTGCTGGTGACTGCGTTGGAGATGGCCGGGTACGCGGTGACCATTGCCAAAAACGGCGATGACGCCTACGAAATGGGAAAGACCGGGTCATTCGACCTCGCTCTTCTCGACCATCTGATGCCTGGTCTGCTCGGGATCGAAGTCATCGCCCGATGGCAGGCCGACGGCTTCGAAATCCCGGTCATCATGCTGTCCGGGGTGGATGACGAGCGGACGATCGTCGACAGCCTCGATCTGGGTGCGGTCGACTTCGTGCGCAAACCCTTCCGGCTCCCGGAGTTGATGGCGCGCATCAGACAACGGCTGCGCGACTGACCAAAAAGGTCAACCAGGTCAACTCGTCGGTGTGACCTACCGATGGACTCTTGAGATCTCATGACCGGAACCCAGATCGCTTATCTCGCGGTCGGGATCGTCTTCGTCGTGGATGCAGTCCTTCTCTTGGGGCTGATCACGCTGAAGGCGGTGCACCGACGACGCATGGAGCATCACGACCAGCGGCGAAGCGCCTACCTGGGAGTGTTGAGCCGACGCATGTCCTATCCCCTCCACACCGACTACATCGACCCGAAGGTAGCTAGTGACGGCGCCTTCCTCGACGCGGTCATCGACCTCCGCAACACCATGGCCGGGCCGGAGATCGACACTCTCGCCGGGATCATCGATAGATACGGGTTGGTGAAACTCCAGGCGTCCCGCCTCCGGAGCCGATTCCCGCTGGGGCGACGACTTAGGGCGGCGGTGGCGCTGGCCGAGATGGGCGACGACTCGTCAGCACCGATCCTCATCGAGTTCCTGAACGATCGCGAGCCTGAGGTTCGCATCCAGTGCGCCAGGGGCTTGGGCCGTATGCAGCACACCCCGGCCATCGACGCAATCATCGATCGGTTTGGTGAGGAGTCACCGTGGGTTAGGAGCCGTTTCGCCGACACCCTGGTTGGCTTCGGCAGAGGCGCCGTTTGGTCGCTGCTGGCATATGTCCGGGTGAACCACGACCAGGGCGATGCCAACGAAGCGGTGATCGAAGCCATCCGGATCCTGGGAACCATCGGAGAACGCGATGTCGGGCCTGGCCTCAGCGATCTCCTGGACCGGTTCGAGGATCCTGAGTTGACAATCGCCGCAATCGAGGCCCTGGGATACATCGGAGGCCCGATGGCAGTGACTCCGCTAGTGGGCTTCCTCGACGCCGACGATTGGCGGATGCGGAACAAAGCGGCGCATTCGCTGGGAGAGATCGGAGATCCCCTGGCCAATCATGCCCTCCGCAAGAGCCTGGAGGATCAGAACTGGTGGGTGCGTCGCAGTTCGGCGGCGGCACTCGCCGGTATGTCCGGCGGGCTCGAGGTCCTCCGCGAGTCCCTTCATGCCGGCGATGTCTTCGCTCGCGACGCCGCGGCCGAGGCCCTTGCAGATTGTGGCGAATTGGGACGAGCGCGAGAGCGGCGGGAGCGAGGAGAAGCGAGCGCCGGCGACCTGGAGCTGTTGAGCTTCATGACCGAGGATGCGTTGGTGCCCTGATGCTCGTTGAAGTCTTGCGGTGGCTGGGATACGGGATCATCACCTACTTCATCGCGATGCAGCTCTACATGATCTTTCTCGGTCTCCTCTCGGCCGTCGCCATGCGGCGCACGCACCACCTCAATCGCTTCGGCCGGGTGGGCGACATGCTCTCTAGTCAGACCTCGCCGCCGGTGTCGATCGTCATCCCGGCATACAACGAGGCCGTGGGGATCATCGAATCGGTTCGCTCGATGTCGATCGTCGGCTACCCGCGCTTTGAGATCGTGATCACCAACGACGGGTCGACCGATGAGACTCTGCAGCGCCTGGTGGAGGGATTCAAGCTGGAGCGGGTTCGCATCCCCTACCGGCCCGATATCCCAACCGCCCCGGTGCGTGCCATCTATCGAGGGCGGGGATCGGTGGACATCACGGTGATCGACAAGGAGAACGGAGGCCGCGCCGACGCCCTCAATGCCGGCATCAACGCAGCCCGCTATCCGTATGCGTTGTGCACCGACGCCGATGTGATCCTCGATGCAAAGTGCTTGGTATCGGCGATGCGAAGAGTGGTGGAGGATCGGCAGCGCACGATTGCAGTCGGGGGCAACATTCGCCCTCTCAACGGGTGCAAGGTGCAGCTCGGTCATCTGATCCGCTCGGAGGTGCCGAAGCGGCTGGTGCCCCGCATGCAGGTCCTCGAGTACGTGAGAACCTTCCTCGCCTCCCGGCCCGCGTGGTCGCGTATGGACGCGCTCCCCCTGGTATCGGGAGCGTTCGGCATCTGGAAACGGTCAGCTGTGATCGCGGTCGGCGGGTTCACCAGCGGGCACATGGGTGAAGACATGGACCTCACGATGCGTCTTCATCGTCATCACATCGATAACAAGATCCCGTACCGAATCGTCTACGAACCTTCGGCTGTCATCTGGACCGAGGTGCCCGACACCCTCCGGGTGCTCAAACGACAGAGGATCCGCTGGCATCGAGGTCTCATGACCGCGGTCCGCGATTTCATGCCGATGACCTTCAACCCCAAGTATGGGAAGGTGGGGATGGTGACCTGGGCCGCCATGTTCCTCTTTGAGTTCCTGGCACCGATCATCGAGTTCGCTGGCTGGTTTCTGATCCCACTCGCCTTCGCCTTGGGGGCATTGAACGTGACCAACCTGGTGGTGATGCTCGGGCTGGCGCTGGGTGTCGGGTTGATGAACTCGTTGCTGGCGTTGCTGCTCGACGAGTCGTTCGGCTACTTCAACGGACCGGCCGACACCGCGCGGCTGGTGGTCATGGCATTCATCGAAAACCTTGGCTTGCGGCAATTGACAGTGGCGTGGAGGATTCGGGCGATCATCGGGGGCGAGTCGACCCGGGCCTGGGGCAACATGGAGCGCAAGGGCGTCACCAACCTCAGTCTGGAGACCTGAAACCGCGGCGAGGGCGGTGGCCCCGGCCGACCAGCGTCTGTTCGACCCGAGGGGCGATCGCGCGCCGAGCATCGGCAACCGCGACCGCCGAGCGTTGCCGAGGGTAGAAGTCGACCGGCAATTATTGACCGTTTCGGAGGAGGGTGGCCTGCTCGTCGGCCGTCATCGCGTCGACCAGCTCGTCGAGATCCCCTTCCAGCACCTGATCCAGGTGACGCAGGGTGAGCCCGATACGGTGGTCGGTGACCCGGTTGTCCTTGTAGTTGTAGCTGCGAATCTTCTCGGACCGCCCCCCACTACCGACCTGACTTCGACGGGCCCCTGCCACTTCTGAGAGTTGGCGCTCCAACTCCTTCTGATAGAGACGGGCACGGAGGACTCGCATCGCCTTTTCCTTGTTCTGGAGCTGGCTCTTCTCGTCCTGACAGGTCACCACCTCGCCAGTTGGGAGATGGGTGAGCCGGACCGCGGAGTCGGTGGTATTGACCGACTGCCCGCCGGGCCCGGTCGAGCGATAGACATCGATCTTGACGTCACTGGGATCGATCTCGACGTCGACCTCCTCGACCTCGGGAAGCACCGCGACCGTTGCGGTGGAGGTGTGCACTCGCCCCTGCGACTCGGTCTTGGGGACTCTTTGCACCCGATGCACCCCGGCCTCGTACTTCATTCGCGAGTAGGCGCCGCGGCCCTTGACGGCGACAGTCACCTTGTCGTAGCCACCGGCTCCAGAAGGCGAGGAATCCATGGATTCGAGCCGAAACCCGTGCCGCTCTGCATATCGCTCATACATCCGCAACAGGTCCCCGGCCCAAATTGCGGCCTCGTCACCTCCGGCCGCCGAGCGGATCTCCACGATGACATCCTTCTCGTCGTTGGGATCGGTGGGGACCAGAGCCACCCTGATCCGCTCTTCGAGTGCTTCGATCTCCTCCGAGAGCTCGTCGACCAGGTTGGCCATGTCAGGGTCGTCAGACATGTCTTGGGCCTCGACGAGGTCCGCAGATGCCTGGCGCCAGCGGCGGATGTCGGTGACCACGTCTCGCAACTCCGACGCCCTGCGGCCGAGATCGGCGAGTCGGGGAAAATCGGTGTGAACCTCTGGATCCGAAAGCATGGCCTCGGTCTCGGCGAAGACCGACTCGATCTCGTCGAGACGGGCCTCCACGTTCGGGTCCATCAGCCCTCCTGGGGTGTGAGGTCGGTGACTGAGTGGCGCACCGCCAGCGCAACCTCAGGGATCCCGCCGCGGGCGGAGACCTCCTCGAGGGCCTCGTCACCAAGGGCAACCACCAGGCTCGAGATGGCCACCTCGATCTGGGATTCATCTGGAACGCGGGTCGTGAGCTTCTGAAGCCAGATCCCAGGCGTCGCCAACGCGTCGGCAAGCCAGCCGCCGCGGGTACCCGACCAGCGGAGCAACTCGTAAGCGAGCCCGGCGATCAAGGGGATGCCGACGATCCTCGACATGATCAGGAAGACCCAACCGGGACGTCCGAATACGGAGAAAAAGACGATCGAGCCGAGAACCACGATGAGCAGGAAGCTCGTGCCGCATCGAGGATGCTCCGGCGGGTAGCGCCGCACCGACTCGACGCTGAGAGGCTCGCCGGCCTCATAGGCGTGGATCGACATGTGCTCGGCGCCGTGATACTCGAAGACCCGTGCGATCTCGGCCGAGCGGCCGATCGCCCAGATATAGCCGACGAAGAGGCCAAGACGAAGCAGGCCTTCCACGACGTTGAACACCAGCCCGGACTCACCGGAGACCACCCCCGCGGCAAGCGCCGGCAGCACGATGAACAGGCCGGCGAAAACCAGGATCGCCACCGCCATGGTCCATCCGATCTGAGCACTGGTCAGCGGCTCTTCCTCCTCACCTGAGGCCTTCTCGGCCGACCAGGACAGGGCACGGAATCCGAGGCTCAAGGATTCCCAGAGAATCAGTATCCCGCGCAGCAGAGGGATGCGTGCCGCTTTGTTGCGATCGGAGAGACGGGCCAAAGGCTCGCGGCGGGCGATGATCGTCGAATCGGGTTGTCGAACTGCCACCGACCATGCCCCCGGGGCGCGCATCATCACACCTTCGATGACAGCTTGTCCTCCCACGGTTTTGGCCGGATCGATAGAAGCCCGCTCGTAGCTGGGACGCTTAGGTCCCGGCTCGTAATTGGGAGACTCAGGTGTCATATGTGACCCCCCTGGCTCCCAATTTGGATCTGGAAGCCGCGGTCACTCGGAGACGTCGGGCTCTGCCTGTTCGTCCCCGGCCGTCTGATCAGAGCCCTTGGTGAAGGTGGTCTTGCCGTAACGCTTCTGGAAGCGCTCGACCCGCCCCCCGGTGTCGACCAGCTTCTGCTTGCCGGTGAAGAAGGGATGACACTCGTTGCAAAGCTCGACGTGCATCTCGCCCGGCTTGGTGCTCTGGGTCGTAAAGGTGTTGCCACACGAGCAGGTCACGTGGGTGTCGGCGTATGTGGGATGTATGTCGGTTCTCACCGTGGCTCCTGTCTCAGCTACCGGTCGTCTTGGCGACTTCGGCGAGGAATTCCGGGTTGCTCTTCGTGGTCTTCAAACGATCGATGAGCAGCTCGAGCGCCGCCCCCGATTCCAGAGCTAGCAGGACCCGGCGCAGCTTCCACACCTGGGTCAGCTCCGTTTGATCGAACAGCAGCTCTTCCTTCCTTGTTCCCGAAGCCTCGATGTCGATGGCCGGGTAGATCCTCTTGTCGGCGAGCTTGCGATCGAGACGCAGTTCCATGTTCCCGGTGCCCTTGAACTCCTCGAAGATGACCTCGTCCATCTTGGATCCGGTCTCCACGAGCGCGGTGCCGAGAATGGTGAGAGAGCCACCCTCCTCGATGTTGCGCGCGGCACCGAAGAACCGCTTCGGCGGGTAGAGGGCCTGCGAGTCGACACCACCGGAGAGGATTCGACCCGAGGCTGGGGTCGCCAGGTTGTAGGCCCGGGCAAGTCGGGTGACCGAGTCGAGGAGGATCACGACATCGCTTCCCATCTCGACCAGACGCTTGGCCCTTTCCAGCGCGAGCTCTGAGACCTGGGTGTGTTCCTCGGCCGGGCGATCGAAGGTGGAGTAGATCACCTCGCCTTTGACCGAGCGCTGCATGTCGGTGACTTCCTCTGGGCGCTCATCGACCAATACCACCATCAAATAGCACTCGGGGTTGTTGGTGGTGATCGACTGCGCGATCTCCTGCAGCACCGTCGTCTTGCCCGCTTTGGGCGGGGAGACGATCAGCCCGCGTTGCCCCTTGCCGATGGGGGCAATCAGGTCCACGATCCGGGTCAGAATCCCGTTCGGCCTCGACTCGATTTCGAGTCGAAGACGCTGATCCGGGAAGAGGGGGGTGAGGGACTCGAACTTGGGCCGCTTCATCGCGTCGTCGGCGCTCATGCCGTTGACCTTGTCGATGCGGACTACTGCGGGGAACTTCTCCTTGGAGCGCGGGGGCCGGATCGGGCCGGAGACCACGTCTCCCTTGCGAAGACGGAACTTCCGGACCTGGTTGGCCGAGACGTATACGTCGCTCTCGCCGGGCAGATACCCGGTGACGCGGAGGAAGCCGTAGCCCTCGGGGAGGATGTCGAGGAGGCCCTCCCGGACTTCGAGGTCCTCTTCGGGGATGAACTCGTCATCACGCTGACCGGGGCCGCCGCGACGGCGCCGCCGCTGACGGTTGCCGCCACGAAACTCATCCGAGAACTCCGATCGCCCGTCGACCCGGGGTGCCGAGCCTGAATCTGAGTCGCCTGACTCGACCGGGGCCGGTTCTGATTCCCCGTCGGGGCTGGTCCGCTCTGGACGCACTGTCACCTGAGGCAACTCGACCACATCTGCGGGCGAGCCGTCCTCGGCGATTTGGCCGGCGTCGGCCAACGCGCTGATCAGTTTCGATTTCTGGAGACCGTCGGTCTCGATGCCGACCGCTTCCGCAATTTGCCGGAGTTCATCGATCGACTTGCTCTGAAGTTGAGCTCGTGTGGTCATTGGATCCTTCGCGATTCGTCCCGAGGGGGCTCACTTGGACCGGGATGTGCACCATCGCATAGCTATGGGGCAATGCCTCGAAGGAGGCCTGTTGAGTGGGTCGTTGCCGTGTCCCTTGGCGCCGGCAGCGATGTTCATCGTAGCTACTCGACGTGATTGCGCAAAGCAGCCTCGGTTTCCAACTATCGGATCAACGGTTCCAGCTCTGAAGCATCGGGATCGATCACCTCGATTCGCTCCTCGCGCTCGAATAAGTCGTTCTGGAAATCGGGCCACTCCAAGGACCGACCCAGGCTTGCTGTGATCGTCTCTGCGAACTTGGCAGGGTGAGCGGTGGCAACCACGACCTGGGGCAGTTCGGTTCGCGTGGTCGCCCCGACATGCCAGGCAGCGGCGGTATGCGGGTCGAGCAGATAGCCGTGGTCCTGATAGACGCCTGAGATGGTTTGGCGGATCTCAGCATCGTTGGCATGACCCGCAGCGAATTCGGACCGGGGATCCCCGGTGAAGCGCTCGAGATTCGACGGCAAGCCGACGTCCATGGCCGGTGCCACCGTTGCGACGACGGCTGCCGGGCTCATTGACCCGGTGTTGACCAAGTCGGCAAGGCCCCGATTGGCATTGTTGGCGATGGTGATGGTGCCGATCGGCACTCCCATCTGTTTCGCCAACCAGCACGAGTAGACATTCCCGAAGTTCCCCGTCGGCACCACCACGTCGAATCGTTCCCCGACACTCGATCCGAGAAACACGTAGTAGCCAATCTGCACCGCGATCCGGGCCCAGTTGATCGAGTTGAATGCCAACAGGTCGCGATGAGTGAGAAAAGCCTCCTTGACCAGGGTCTGACATTGGTCGAATGTCCCTCGCACCGCCACCACGGACACGTTGGGCTCGTGGACCGTCGTCATCTGGCGGCGTTGGAAGTCGGACACCATCCCCTCCGGGTAGAGGACAACGATCCTCAGGTTGGGTCTTCCCCGAACCGCTTCGATGGCCGCCGAGCCGGTGTCGCCGGAGGTGGCACCGAGGACTATGCCTTGCCGGGTGGAGAGCTCCCTTTCGAGCAAACCGCCGAGGACCTGAAGCGCATGGTCCTTGAAGGACAATGTGGGGCCCCAGAACAGCTCGAACACGTGCCGATCGCCGACCGGGACCAGAGGTGCGATTCCCGGATGGCGGAAACGAGAAGCGGCTTGCTCAACGAGTTGCTTGGTGTCACCGGCGCCGAACGAGCCAAGTGTGGACGAGATGGCCTCGACATAGCCCCATTGCTCCCAGTCTCCGGGAAGGAGCGGGATTTCGGCGGGTAGGTAGAGCCCGCCATCCGGTGCCAGACC
Organism: Actinomycetota bacterium; assembly: GCA_030772935.1. Classification (GTDB taxonomy): domain Bacteria; phylum Actinomycetota; class Acidimicrobiia; order Spongiisociales; family ZC4RG35; genus JALYNX01. Next base: position 10,818 of record JALYNX010000011.1, read on the forward strand.
AGCCAACACCGTGCCGCGAAAATCAAGCTCCGGCGCGTCACCCCTGGTCGAGACGTATTTCACCCTCTGGAGGGTAGGGCGGGTGCTACCGATAGGATTCCCATTCCAAGCTCCCGTAGCTCAGGGGATAGAGCGCCGGCCTCCGGAGCCGGGTGCGCAGGTTCGAATCCTGCCGGGGGCACCGACGGCCCGTACGATGGCGGCGATGACCGATCCCCGGCAGATGCACGCTCCGACGGGCTTCCACGAGGATCGACCGCTCGAGCGCGAGGATCTGCTCGACGATCCGATCGACCAGTTCCGTCGCTGGCTCGACGACGCGGAGGCCGCCGGGGTGCCGTTGCCCAACGCGATGGCCGTGGCGACCGCGGACGCGAGTGGCCGGCCGTCCGTGCGCCACGTGCTGCTGCGCGGGGTCGACGAGCACGGGTTCCGTTTCTTCACGAACCGGGAGAGTCGCAAGGGCCGCCAACTGACCGAGAATCCCCGGGCGGGGCTCGTCTTCTTGTGGAAGGAACTCGACCGGCAGGTGCACGTCGTCGGGCCCGTGGACCCGGTCGCCGACGAGGCGTCCGACGCGTACTTCGCGACCCGGCCGCGCGA
>JALYNX010000012.1 GCA_030772935.1 Actinomycetota bacterium
CACCCAGACCACCCTTGACTGGATGCGAGAGACGCCGGTCACCCCACTGCTCTCTCTGGTGGTTGACGCCTGGCTGAAGGACGGTCGGAGCCGGGATTCGATAGAAGCCAGCCTGCGAGGGGTCGAAGTCGTCCTCGTCGACAACCTGCCCTACTTCAGGGAGAGTTTCGCCCGTTCCGCACCCTGGTGGGTCCCATCCTGGGCGGGTGGCCTCGTCTTTGAGCGGATCATCGCCTCGTTCCGGATCCTCGTCGACGACATGGCCTCAGACCCAGGGCATCCCGTCCGTTCCGACATCGACGAAATGTTGTCGAAGTTCGCCGACGACTTGCGCAACTCCGCCGACCTGGCCGAACGCATCGAGGAATCGAAGCTGGCAATGCTCAACTCTCCGGAGCTTGCGGCGGCGATCCAATCGCAGTGGCAGATCCTGCGAGAAAGCCTTGACCGCGCTGCCCGAGAACCCGGTTCGGAGCTCGAGGGGCGACTGGCGGAGCTGATCCAATGGTGGGCGCGCCGGGCTCTCGGTGACGCCTCTCTGCGGATGAAGATCGACGATTGGATCGCCAAGTCCGCCGAGCGTCTTGCTCACCAATGGGACGACGAAGTGATCGGGCTGATCGAGACCACGGTGGCCGGATGGGATCCCACTGAGATATCCCATCGACTCGAGTTACAAATGGGGCGAGATCTCCAGTTCGTTCGCATAAACGGCACGGTGGTTGGGGCCTTGGTTGGTCTTGCCATCCATGCGCTGCTCCTCCTGCTCGGCTGAGAGGCGCGGCCAGCTCCCAACTTTCAAGAGACGCGTCGCCTAGTTGCGGTTGCCGTGACGTTCCGTGGGCCGAGTATGGAGGGGCGCCTCGGGCTGGTAGGTGCCGGCTTCGATGGCGGCATCGATGTCAGCAATTGCGGCAAGAGAAGTCGAGGCCAGCTCTCGGATCAGGGCGTCCTGGGTGCGAGCCCAGATGTCGTGAACGGGACAGGTCTCTTCCCAGTCGCATGGACCGTCGCGAAGAACGCAATGGTCGAAGGCGGCGGGTCCCTCGGCAGCTTCCACGATGTCGAGGAGGCTGATGTCGCTCGGGTCGCGGGCCAGGCGGTAGCCGCCCTTGGGCCCGTGGTTGGCTTCCAGGAGACCCTCAGCGACGAGTCCGGCAAGGATCAGGGTCAAGGTCTTGTAAGGGATGTGCATCTCAGTGGAGATCTGACGGGCTTGGCGAAGACCGGTGCCGTAATGGCGTCCAACCGAGATCATGGCCCTGACGGCGTAATCGCCTTTTCGTTTGAGGCTGAGCTGCATCGACGCTCCTGGACTCTACCCAAACCACCATGCTTGTCTAAGAATTCTGCGGATGTATTAGAATTCCAATAATAGGGTAGAGTATGTTTACAAGCAGCTAGATGAGGAGAAACTCATGATTACAACTGCAATCCGTCATTCAGTTACGGACTACGCAAAGTGGAAGACCGTGTACGACACGTTCCCCCCCACCACAGAAGGCGCGAAATTCGCGAGAGTGAATCGCTCGGTTGAGGATCCCAACATGGTGACAGTTGTCGCCGGTTTTGACACCCTCGAGTTGGCGAAGGCCTTCATCAACAATCCCGACCTCAAGGTGAAGATGACCGAAGCAGGCGTCGTCGGTTCCCCGAGGATCGAGATGTACGAGGAAGTCGAGTCGATCTAGTTCGCTTCTCCCGATCCTGCAAAGGGCCGGGAAGCTGACAGACGACTGACTGAGGCCCCCTGGAGGACACTCCGACAGGGGGCCTTTCTCGTGGGCATTTCTTTGCCACTACCGGCCGCGGTTGGGACCCAGAAGGTAGGCTCGGCGTCCATCGAACAGCAGTTATGGAGGCCTAGGCCGATGCCGAATGAAGTGAAAGTAGGGCCGGCGTCGGAGCTGACTCCCGGAACCGTGACCGGAGCCGGCGCGTATGCCGTAGGCAACGCCGCCGGAGACTTGTTTGCCGTCACTCGCCGATGTCGGCACCTCTACGCCGACCTGGCCAACGGGAGTATTGACGAGTCTGGATGTCTGGTCTGCCCGTGGCACGGCTCGAAGTACGACGTGGAGACGGGCAGGATGGTGCAGGGACCCCAGGGTGTCTATGCCAGGATTCCCGGCCTCGGCTCTTTCTTCAAAGCTCTGACGCTGGTCCTACCGCTCGGGCGCGGCCAGGTTGTCGAACGCGATGAGACTCTCTACGTCGAATAGCGCCACCGAGCAGTTAGCCAATTTGAGTAGACCCCCGTCTCAAGGTCAGACGCGGGCGCGGTCTCGTCCCTTGCCGCTGGTCACCGCTACTGCCTGCAGGCGGCTGCTCACGTTGAGTTTGGCCAGGATCGCCGACACGTGGTGCCCGGCCGTCTTCTCCGAGATGAATAGGGTGTCGGCGATAGCTGCATTGGACAGCCCGGCCTGCATCAGTGTCAGCACCTCTGCCTGACGGGCTGTGAGCCCGGCCGGGTTGGCACGCGTCGTTTTACGTTCTCCCCGGGGCACGCTCTTGACCCCGCGTCGTTGCAGTTCTTGTCTCAGGCCACGGGCGACACCGTCGGCAC
>JALYNX010000013.1 GCA_030772935.1 Actinomycetota bacterium
GGCCAGCATCGGCCGTTCCAGGTTGACCGGGTCGCCAGGCTGAACCGTGCCAAGACTCGAACGTGCGAGTGTCTCATGGACGATCTCCACATCGATCCTCGATGCGTCGACCGCCACCGCGGTGAGACACACTCCGTTCACCGCGATCGAGTCGCCGACCATCAGGTCAGCGAGGCCTCCGGCTTCCAAGGTGAGACGTCTGACTCCTCCCTCATCTTCGACGGCGACGACCGAGCCTTTGTGACCTACGATTCCCGTGAACATCTACTCGAACTCGATTCTCAGGTCTGATCCAACGCTACGAACCTCCCGGATATTCACTTCTCGGGCCTCGGCCAGACTGGAGAATTCGCCTCCCAGCGGCCCGATCCCCCTGCCTCCCCCCATCTTGGCTGCCAAATAGAGGACTCCGCGAGTCACCATCCCGGCGCGCCACCAGGCGCCGGCCAGGCCGGACCCACCTTCGAGGAGGACATCCAACAGACCTCGGTCGGCCAGCACCGAAGCGGTCTCGATGGGGTCGGGACGTTCGCCCTCCCCATCGACCAACACCACCTCCCCAGACGGCACGCCGCGAGGGCGGGTCGAAATCACCAGAGGATCCCGCGACCAGATTCGCGCCGCCTCTGGCAGGTCCCGGGCGCCGGCCACAATCACGGCCTTGGGTTGTCGTTCAACCGATTGAACGAGCCGGATCGTCAACTCGGGATCATCGCTCCTCACTGTGCCCGCTCCCACGACGACTGCGTCAACGTCGGCGCGCAGCAGATGGGCGTCGGCCCTGGCCTCTTCAGAAGTCAACCACTGCGAAGAGCCGTCGATTGCGGCGATCGACCCGTCGATGGTCATGGCCCACTTCAGGGTTACCCGCGGCAGCCCGGTGCGTCGGTTATGGAAGTAGGCAGGGTCGACATTCAGCACCTCGTCGGCGAGCAAGCCGGTCAGAACTTCGATGCGGGCGTCTTCGAGCCAGGCGACGCCGCTTCCCGAAACTCTCGGATCGGGGTCGATTGCGCCCACCACCACCTTGGTGATCCCCGCGGAGACGATGGCGGTGACACAGGGTGGTGTGTTCCCGTAGTGGACGCACGGCTCGAGAGTGACATACAAGGTGGAGTTTTTTGCACGATCTCCGGCCTGCTCGAGGGCCACGACCTCGGCGTGTGGCCATCCCACGCCTTCGTGAGCACCCTCTCCAACCACAGTTCCCGAGCTGTCGACGAGGACGGCACCGACGCGTGGGTTGGGGTGTGGCCTGTGCAGTGACGCCAACGCCACAGCCCGCCTCATATGGATGACGTCGTTCGAGTTCTCTGGATCGTCCACGCCGGGCGACCCTACCTAGGGCTCTGGCCAGCGACGAAGTGTGTGGTGCTGTGCCCCAGACAGCGGGCACGGCTCCTAGCTGGAGCGGCGGTCGATCCGATACGTCGAGCCCGGCTGCTTCTTGGCGAATTCCTTCATTTCCACCGCGATCGCCGACGCCTCCCATTGGGTGGAGATCTCTCGAACGTCGGTGGAAGCCACGCCGAGCGACAGCGAGACCACGGGGAAGGCAAAGCGCTCGCCCCGACGATCGATCACTTCGATGTATCCCCGAAGTGCGTCGGCGGTGTCGTAGAGGTCGAGGATCCCGTCGTCGAAGCGCTCGATGACTTCCTTGGAGAAGGACTCAGACATCTCGGGGGGGATGATTGCGACGAAGTCGTCGCCACCGATGTGCCCGACAAAGGCCCCGGTGATCCCGAGACTCTCGGAGGCGTCGCGGAAGCACTTGGCGCAGAAGCGAATCACCTCGTCGCCACGCATGAACCCGTAGTGGTCGTTGAACGCCTTGAAGTTGTCGAGGTCGCCATGGACCAGAGCGAAGTCTCGGCCCGAAGTAATGCGCTCCTCGATCTCGGCGGTGATCTTGAAATTCCCGGGCAGACCGGTCAGCGGCGAGAGGTCACGTGCCGCCTGAGTCCGTCTCACGACGGCTCGCACCCGCGCCACCAGCTCGTTGATATCGAAAGGCTTGGTGATGTAGTCATCGGCGCCCAGTTCGAGACCACGCACCCGGTCTTCGGGAAGACCACGGGCGGTGAGCAGGATGATGGGGATGTTGCCGGTGCTGGCCTGGCTGCGAAGACGATGCAGTGCAGTCAGCCCGTCCATCCGGGGCATCATGATGTCGAGGACGATCACGTTCGGCGGGTTGGCGGTGGCCTTCTGGAGAGCATCCTCTCCGTCCACAGCTGTCTCCACCTCGAGTCCCTCCAACTCGAAGTTGACCTGGACAACCGCAAGGATGTCCGGGTCATCGTCCGCGATCAGGACCCGTTCGCTCATTTCACCTCTACTGCCCTTCTCAATTCGGCCACAGCCGCAAGGGGATCTTGCGCCCGGAATATCGCGGTTCCGGCCACGAACACGTTGGCCCCTGCTTCCTTGGCCATACGCGCGGTTTCGGGTGTAATACCCCCGTCGATCTGAATATCGGTCGGCAATCCGTGCTCCTCAACCCATTCTCTTGCCGAATGAATCTTCTTCAGGACCTCCGGGATGAAGCGTTGGCCCCCGAACCCGGGCTCAACCGACATCACCAATAGGACATCGCACAATTCGAGGAAGGGAGCGACCCCAGAAAAAGGGGTTGCCGGGTTGCAAACCAACCCAAAATCGAGGCCGTTGTCACGGGCCATTT
>JALYNX010000014.1 GCA_030772935.1 Actinomycetota bacterium
CGGGCCCAACAGGCGCCACGCGAGTTGCAGGGCGCCAGGATGGCAATGCAGTTCGTCCACGATCACCCCACAAGATCGATTCGAGGTCAGCGCGGCTCCCACCACCCCTGGCTCTCGGTGGCGGAACGGGCTCATCTGGTTGAACAGATGAGTGACCGCGGACCACGAGCCCTCTAGTGCCGCGCGCGCGATCTCGTAGCTCGCCCCGCTGTGGCCGACAGCCACCACCATCCCGGCAGCGTCGAGCTTGGCAGCAGTCTCCTCTGCGCCCTCGAGCTCAGGGGCGATTGTGACCATCCGAACCACCCCCGACTCGGCCCACTGCTCGGCGCGCACCATGTCAGGCAGAGTCAGGTACTCGGGGTTGTGCGCCCCGCGCCATTCCGATGAGATCCATGGCCCTTCGATATGAGCTCCCAGGGCTTCGGCGCCGACATATCCGGGCGGAGGGCCGGCCTTGAGCACCTCGAGTGCCCAATCGATCATGTCGGGCGGACTGGTGACGAATGTGGGCACAAAGGAAGTCACCCCCGTTTCGGGCAATCTGCGGCCAACTTCCCAGATCGACTCCGGGTCACCGGTGAAGTCGTAGCCCCACCCTCCATTGGTTTGGATGTCGATGAGCCCGGGGATGATGGTGGCGCCGGTCACATCCATGACCTTGCTCCCGTCGACGGCTCCCAGCACCAGGCGGCCTTCGGCTGCAGACACATCGGTCTGCACGAGGCCATCGGGGGTGAGAGCCTTGCCCCCACGCAGTGTTATCACCTGATCAGCCCGTGGCCGGTCGGATAGAGGTCGGGGATCGCCGCAGGCAGACGTCCAGGGAAGCCTGATTGCCCAAAGAGGGCCGAGGCGAGAGCGTTCATCGATGGTTGGTGTGAGCTGTAAGTGCAGACATGCGTTTCCGCAGCGGGGTAGAACGTCAGATCGAATGGGGTGCGAAGCGCCACAGTCACTACCGGCTTGCCGGTCGCCAACAACGCCTCGACGAGAGCGGCTTGGCCGGGGGTGGCGGTCACCGTCCCTACCACAACCAAGTCGTGCGTATTGGCGGCCTCCACAGCCCCGGCAATGTCGTTGTGGTCGGGATCGTGGGGAAACACGAGCTCGGTCACGGGCGGGTGATGGGAGCGAATCGCAGATGCAAGGAACGGCTGATAGAGCACGGTGGTATCCGCGGGAGTCACGTTCGAGGGCTTCGGCTCGAGGGCAAGGACCTTGTCAGTCGGCGACAGACTCAGGGGGAGAAGACCGGCATCGTTGCGAACCAGGGTGACGGATCGGAGGGCGAGCTCAGAGGCGAGCCGTTGATGATCGGCCGAGCCCACCAGGTCGGGGTTCCGGTCCTCCGGGCCGAGCGATGACCTAAGGCGCTCTATCCGCTCCCTGGAGCGGCGAAGCGTGTCCTCAGGAATCAGACCGCGCGAGAAGCCTCGTTCTAGGGCGGTCCGAACCCGCTCCTGAAGGTCCGGGTCAGGCATGCACAAGAGGAGGTCGACGCCGGCTCGCATCATGGCGATGATCTCCACGACCTGCGCCGGGCCCTGGTCCAAAGCCCCCATGTCGAGGGCGTCGGTGATGATCACGCCCTCATAGCCGAGCTCGGCTCGGAGAAACCCATCCATTCCCTTCTCGGTGGCGCCAATCGGAAGTTCCCTGCTTCCAGTGATGGCCGGCACCACATAGTGGCCGATCATGACGAGTTGAGCCCCGGCCCGGAACGCCGCTTTGAACGGGGCCAATTCGACGTTGTCGAGCCGCTCGCGGTCGAGGTCGAGGAGCGGAAGGTGGTAGTGGGGGTCGACCATGGCTTCCCCCTTGCCTGGGAAGTGTTTGACCGTGGGCAGGACTCCGGCCGAGATGAAGCCTTCTACCGCGGCGGCGGTCATGGTGGCGACGGTGGTGGCGTCGTCGCCGAAGCTTCGGATGCCCAAGGAGGGGTTGCCCGCCTGGGTGGCGACATCTCCCACTGGTGCGTAATTGACGTTGATGCCGACTGCTCGCATCTCGAGGCCCATCGCCTGGGTGACGCGGAACACGAGGTCGTGATCTCCGGTGGCACCGAGAGCCATGTTGCCCGCGAATGCGGTGGATCCGGTGATTCCGAGGAGCTGGCCGCCCTCCTGGTCGGCGGCAATGAGAAGGGGATGCTCGGACGAGTCCTCTGCCTGGAGCTGGGCAGTCAGCTCAGCCGTTTGCCCGGGTGAGCTCATGTTCCATTCCCGGAACAGCGTCACCCCCGCCGGCGGCGCCTCCGCCAGACGCTCACTGAGCCACGACGGGACTTCGGTCCCTTCGAAGGCCAGCATCAGGTGGGGGTCGGCAATGGTTCGGGGTGGAACGGACTGGCTCATGCTCAAATCGATTGAACTACAGAGCGCCAACTCTTGCTACACCGGGATTCGGGCGCCTGGTGGCTAACTTCTCGCTCGACATGAGTCAATCCCCTACGAGGAAATGGTGGCAGGACGCTGTCTTCTACCAGATCTACCCGCTGAGCTTCGCCGATTCCGACGGTGACGGTTTCGGCGACCTGGGGGGGATCATCTCGCATCTGGACTATCTGACCGACACCCTCGGTGTCGATGCGATCTGGCTCTCACCATTCTTCAAGAGCCCGATGGCCGACTGGGGCTACGACGTATCGGATCACACCGACGTCGACCCGTTGTTCGGTGACCTCGCCACCGCAAAGCGAATGATCGACGAGATTCACAAACGAGGGATGCATGTGATCGTCGACTATCTGATGAATCACACCTCCATCGAGCACGCCTGGTTCGCCGAGTCGCGGTCATCCCGCGAGAACTCGAAGCGAGATTGGTACGTCTGGCGCGACCCCAAGCCGGATGGCTCCGCGCCCACGAACTGGATGAGTGTCTTCGGCGGCCCGGCGTGGACTCTCGACGAGGCGACAGGTCAGCACTACCGCCACACTTTTCTTCCCCTTCAGCCCGACCTCAATTGGAGGAATCCCGAGGTCAGGGAGGCGATGTTCGATGTCGCCCGGTTCTGGCTAGACCTGGGCGTGGACGGGTTCCGGGTCGACGCTGCCCATCAGATGATGAAGGATCCCCGAGAGCGGGACAATCCGCCGGCGCCCGATGATCACACCAGGCCATGGAAGGACATGGGGGACTACGACCGCTACATCCATCTCTACGACTTCGCCCATCCTGACGTCCATCAGGCACACCGAGAGTTTCGGGCGGTCCTCGACTCCTATCCCCACGACCCGGTCTCGGTGGGGGAAATCCACATCTTTGATCTTCCGGAGTGGGCGGCCTACTACGGCGAGAACCTCGACCAGATCCATATGCCATTCAACTTCCATCTGATGGTCGCTCCCTGGGAAGCCGCCAGCATCAGGGCAGTCATCGAGACCGTGCTCTGGCACGTTCCTCTTGGTGGATGGGCCAACTGGTTGCTGGGCAATCACGACGAGATCCGAATCCAAACCCGTCTCGGCGCTTTGGACGCTCGTCTCGCCGCCGTGTTGCTCCTCACCCTCCGCGGAACCCCATTTCTCTATTACGGCGACGAACTGGGGATGCCGCAGGCTGAAATCGGCCACGGCGACGCCCGTGACCCCTGGGGAGAGAACGTCTCCTATCTGAGTCGGGACGGCTGTAGAACACCGATGCAATGGGATGGGACTGCGACGGCCGGCTTCAGTTCCAACGGAACATGGCTTCCGGTGGGCCCGGACCACGTGAATCTGAACGTCGTCACCGAAGCCGACGATCCCGGCTCGATGCTCGCGCTCTACCAGCGTCTCCTCACATATCGCCGGTCATCTGTGCCACTCAGGGAGGGTGCGTATTTGTCTCACCCTGCATCCAACGGTGATGTGTTCGTGTTCGAGCGGTTCACCGACGATGCGCGCATCATCATTGCCCTCAATCTGAGCGACCAACTGCAATTGTTGGACCTGCCCGAGGGCTCGATCGCGGTGTCGACTCACAGTGCGCAGGGTCGTGAGGTTGGCAGCGAAGGGGTGGTATTGGCCCGGAGGGAAGGCGTGATCCTCGAGGTTTCGGTGCGGTGACTGCCCTGGGCAGGCTATCTTTCCGTCCAACACTTTCTTGGAGGAGATGAGTTGGCTGAGATCAAGCTCGACGGAGTCGGAAAGATCTATCCCGATGGCACCAGAGCCGTTGGCGACCTGGACCTGACGATCAACGACAGCGAGTTCCTGGTGCTGGTTGGGCCGTCCGGATGTGGGAAGACGACCGCACTCCGGATGATCGCCGGATTGGAGGAGATCACTGAAGGGACGATCACCATCGGCGACAAGGTGGTCAACGATGTCGCCCCCAAGGACCGTGACATCGCGATGGTCTTCCAGAACTACGCCCTCTATCCCCACATGTCGGTTTTCGACAACATGGCCTTCGGGCTCAAGCTGAGGAAGTTCAACAAGGAAGAGATCCAGCGTCGGGTGAAAGAGGCCGCGGACATTCTCGAGATCGGTGAGTACCTCGGGCGCAAGCCGAAGGCGCTATCCGGCGGTCAGCGCCAGAGGGTGGCCATGGGTCGAGCCATCGTCCGTGAGCCTGCTGCGTTCCTCATGGATGAGCCACTTTCCAATCTCGACGCCAAGCTCCGGGTGCAGATGAGGGCGGAATTGGAGCGTCTCCACACCAGGCTCGGGACCACCACGGTCTATGTCA
>JALYNX010000015.1 GCA_030772935.1 Actinomycetota bacterium
CTCGAGTCAGGGCTCCTCACCGTAGGCGCCCACACTCACCGTCATCTCGACCTGCGTGACTTGTCGGTTGACCAGGTGGAGGACGAGTTGGGAACCAGCGACGACCTGATCGAGAAGAGGCTCGGGATTCGACCGGCCCATTTCGCCTACCCGTGGGGATTCTGGTCACCGAGCGCCGATCGGCCGGTGACCGATCGATACTCGTCTGCTGCATTGGCAGGCTCACGGCGGGCCAACACAGAGTTGGAACCGCATCTGTTGAGTCGCTACCCGGTTCAGCTCTCTGACGGGTTTCGCTTCTTTCGCGCTCGGCTTCGGGGAGGGTTCCGTTTGGAGGAGACTCTGCGACGCCGGCTCAAGCGTTACCAGGGACCCTGACTGAGGCGGTCATCCGCTCGTCAAGAAATACTCTCGGCCTTGATCCGGGGCAGGCGCCCGAGACCGAAGTAAACGGCGGCTCCGAGAATGACAACCGCGATCAGGGCCAGCCCTCCCGATTCCCAGAGACCGATGACCCGTGAGGCCACCAGGACCAGCACTGCATGCAGCGCGACGGTAAGTACCGCCTTCTTGCCAACGAACCAGGCCGGTGTAGGACGGTAAAGAGGAAGCACGGCCAGGGCACCGATACACGCCCACCCCCCGATGATCGAAGCTGGCCGCGCTTCGCCACCTGTGGCGACGACCCAGACCATAAGGCCGGCGAGGGCAAACCCCCCGGCATACCCGAGTCGGGCCCTAACCGGGCGCAGAGTTGCCAATGCCATCGGGAGCGACGCTCCGAGAAGGGCTCTGGCACCTTCGGTCTCGGGGACGGTCACCCAGATGCCAAAGGCGGTGATCGCAAACATGATCCCAACCGCGTCATTCGGGAGGCGGGTTGTCCAGGCCGCGAGTGCGGAGCCGATCGCCACGATCACGACGGGGGCGAGGACCAACAACCAACCGATCTCGGGAAAACCGCCACGCCAGATCATCGCCACGGCCCCAATCGCGATCACCGCCCACCCGAAGGGAGCGCGGGCACTTCCGCTCGGCGGTCGGGCCATCCATCCGCCGAGGGCCAACGCAGAGAGAGCCGCCAAGAGGGACAACCTGGCCCCGATGGCGAGGCTCACTGCCAGAAACGCCGCCGAGGTCAGGGTCAGGCCCCATCCCAACACCGAGCCCCTTTCGGCCTGACTAGTGAAGAACAGGACGACGAGCCCGGCGAACCCGAGGAACCCTCCGATCAGGAAATCCGTGCGCGTCAGGAGGTCGATCACGGTTGGGAGGGAGTCGGACATCGAGGGGATCGTAAGACGGCGGGTCGTCTAATCCGATCCAATCCGCAAAGGGGAGCGCAGCCGCTCAGAGGGTGCTCACTACCCTCTCGTGTTCGATCGATCCCCCGCGGAAGGGCCAGATGAAGGTTTTGCACGTCATAGACAGCCTTGCCGGTTCGGGCGGCGCCGAGCAGGGCATGGTGCGGGAAGTGACCCGGTTCTCGGGAGACACCGAGCAATCAGTTGTGACCCTCTATGACCGGATGGAGCTGGCTGAGCCGCTTCGAGAGCATGGAATCCCGGTCGAAGTCATCGGCTTGAAAGAAGGGTCCGGTTCTCGAACCTGGCCCGCTGCTGTGCCTGCGCTGCGACGGATCATTCGCAGGGCACGTCCCGATGTGATCCAGACCAGTCTCTTCCTCGGCAACATCGTCGGGCAGTTGGCAGGGAGAAGTCTGCGAGTCCCGGTTGTCTCGAATCTGGTCCTCTCTGGTGATCTCGACTCCCTCCGCAGCTACCAGCCGGGTGCCGCCACGCGCAAGGCCCAGTTGCTGCGGGCAGTCGCCGGGTGGGCAGCCCGAAGCGATCTGGTGAGGTTTCGGGCCCTGACCGAGGAGGTGAGAGCGACCAACTCGGACTTGCTTGGGGTCGACCCGGCACGCGTGGCTGTGATCCCAAGAGGCGTGCCCAAGCCGCCCGAGATCATCCCGACCTCGCTCGCCGAGTTGGGTTTCCCGCCAGGGCCCTTGGCGGTGAATGTCGGTCGGCTCGCTGCTCAGAAAGGCCAGGTGTTGTTGGTCGAAGCATTTGCAACCGTCGTCCAGAAGGTCCCCGATGCCCATCTGGCCATAGTCGGCAGGGATGGCGAATCCTCGGCCGAAGTTGCCGACTTGATCGATCGTCTTGGGCTCGGCGGATCGGTGACCCTGGTCGGGCACACGACCCGGGTTGTCGATTACCTGGGGAACGCCCACGTCTTTGCCTTTTCCTCACTCATGGAGGGTCTCGGCACGGCAGTCTTGGAGGCCATGGCCCTGGGGGTGCCGGTGGTGGCTTTCGACATTCCCCCGGTCAGAGAGGCCACGGTCGATGGCCGCTTCGCCACGCTGGTCCCTGTCGGAGACGTGGCAGGTCTGGCTTCCGCCCTTCTCAGCAAACTGGAAGGTGGGAGGCGGGTGGATGCTCCGGCTCGGGACTGGGTGCGGGAGCGTCACGATCTCGACCGGATCGCAGGTGAGGTCGAATCGCTGCTCACCGAGGCGGCGACTTCCGCTCGGCCGGATGCTCGTTAGCCTCAATGGGCATGCCAAGGATCTATCTCTCACCGCCGGACGTCGGCCCCGAAGACCACGCAGCCATCCAGCGGGCTGTTGATTCGGGTTGGATCGCGCCGCTCGGCCCTGAGGTGGACGCCTTGGAGGTCGAACTGGCGACGATCACGCAACGAAGCCAAGGTGTCGCCCTCTCCAGTGGGACGGCTGCACTCCATCTGGGCCTGCTGGCCCTCGGAGTTGGCCCCGGCGACCGGGTGTTGGTCTCGTCGCTTACCTTCGCAGCGACGGCCAACGCGGTCAGGTATACCGGCGCCGAGCCGGTGTTCGTCGACAGCGATCGCAAGACGTGGAACATGGACCCCGATCTCCTCGGCGAGGCCCTGGAGGGCCAGGGCCGGTTTGCGGCGTGCGTGCCGGTCGATATCTACGGGCAGTGCGCCGACTACGGGCGGATCGAAGCCCTGTGCGCCGAGCACGAGGTCCCTCTGATCGAGGATGCTGCTGAGGCGTTGGGGGCGACCTACCGGGGGCGGAATGCCGGGAGCTTTGGGGTGATGGCGACCCTGTCCTTCAACGGGAACAAGATCATCACCACCAGTGGCGGGGGAGCTCTGGTGACCGACAACGAGGACTGGGCGCGCCAGACCAGGTGGCTGGCGACTCAGGCTCGTGACCCCGCGCCCCACTATGAGCATTCCACGATCGGTTACAACTATCGGCTCTCGAACCTGTTGGCCGCCCTGGGGCGTTCCCAACTGGCGGACCTCGGGCGCCGTGTCGACAAACGCCGTGAGCACAACCGCTTCTACCGGGATGCCTTGGCGGATCTGCCTGGTGTGGCATTCATGCCGGAGGCAGACGAGTGCCGGTCGACGTTCTGGCTGACGTGTGTCACGGTCGACCCTTCTGAGGCGGGCACCGATCGGGAGCAGATCAGAACCCATTTGGAGTCCCTCGACATCGAAGCCCGGCCGGTCTGGAAGCCGATGCATCTCCAACCCGTTTTCTCCCAGTCCTCGGCCGTGGGTGGGTCTGTCTCTGCCGACCTCTTCGAGCATGGTCTCTGTCTGCCCAGTGGGTCGAACCTCAGCGACGAGGCTCGGGATCGGGTGGTCGCCGGAGTGCGGGATCTCTTCGAGCCGTGAAGCCGATCCTCACCGCGGAGGAATACCGGCGAGTGGACCAGGCATACACCGGCGATCTCGATGCCGCGATGGATCACGCTGGATTGGCGGTTTCCCTGGCCGCGGTTCGGCACGGAGCGGGGTATGGGAGTCGAATCGCTGTGCTGGCGGGACCGGGCAACAACGGAGGCGATGGCTACGTGGCTGCTCGGTATCTTGCACAACGTGGGGCCGACGTGGTCATCCATGCCCTGGAAGCCCCCAAGACACCGCAATCGATCCGTGCTGCCGGCCTGGCCAGGGCTGTTGGGATCCGCATTGTCGAGATGGGCCCACCCGCCCCTGCCGATCTGGTCATAGACGCGGTTTTCGGTGGAGCGGGTCGAAAAGCCCTCCCGCCTGCAGTCGAGGTGTGGACCGAGACCCCGGCTCCGGTGATCGCAGTCGATTTCCCGACCGGTCTCGACCCCGACACCGGTGAGGCGGGGGATCGGGTCTTCTCGGCGGTCGAGACGGTGACCTTTCAATACCTCAAGACCGGGCACGTCAGGGATGACGGACCGGAGCTCTGCGGCACGGTCACAGTGGTCGAGCTTGGGATCGAGGGCGGCGCGCCCTCGATGTGGCTTGCGGGTGAGGAGGACGCCCCGCGGCCGTCGCGGGAACGCCGGACCCACAAATGGTCAGCCGGTTCGGTGCTCGTCGTCGGCGGATCCACCGGCATGATCGGGGCTGCGGTCTTTGCCGGCCGCAGTGCCCTCCACTTCGGGGCCGGCTCGGTGGTGGTCGCTTCACCCAATCCCGATGTAGTCGCCCAGATCGCCCCTGAATTGCTCACCCAGACTTTGACCGGCGTCGAGGATGACTTGGATCGCTTCGATGTCGTGGTCGCGGGGCCCGGACTGGCCGAAGCCGACCATGCCGCAGTCGTGCCTCTGATCAACAAGGCCGGCCACGTGGTCTTGGACGCGGGTGCTCTAACCCCAGAGATGGTGGACGCCGCACTCGTGGGTGGAGCGCAGGTGGTAGTCACCCCTCACGGCGGCGAGTTCAAGAGGCTCGCCGGAGTGGGCGGCGGGGAGTACGCGGTGCGCGCCCTAGCCACCAAAAAGGGGATAACGGTGCTTCTCAAGGGGAATCCGACACTCGTCTGCGACGGCACCGCGCCCATCCTGGTCCGCAGCGGTGGCCCGGAATTGGCGACGATCGGAACCGGAGATGTCCTCTCGGGGATGATCGGGGCGTTGTGGGCGCGTGGTCTCGATGCCCGCACCGCATTGGTCTCAGCCGCCTATTGGCACGGCGTCGCCGGTGCCGACCTGGCGCTCGTGGAATCGGTCACCGCCGACCGTCTCAGCATCCATGTTGGAAAGTTCGCTTGGCAGGAGCACCCCAGAGTGGGGATACAAGCTTGAGGCCTACCTACGCCGAGATCGACCTCGGGGCGATCAGGCACAACGTTGCCACGTTGGCGTCTCTGATCGCCCCGTCGGAGGTTTGTGCGGTCGTCAAGGCCGATGCCTACGGGCATGGCGATGCTCCGGTGGCCGAAGCCGCGGTGCAAGCCGGGGCGACCCGGCTCGCGGTGGCCCTGGTCGAGGAGGGAGTCCGTCTGCGCGAGGCGGGGATAGAGACCCCGATCCTGATCCTCTCCGAGCCGGACCCCGTTTCGGTCCGTGAGATCGCGAAATGGGGCCTAACCCCGACCGTCTACTCGATCTCGTGCGTTGAGGCGCTGGCGACGGCCGCGCCCGGGATCGACGTCCATGTGAAGCTCGACACCGGGATGCACAGGGTGGGAGCCTCACCCCGGCTCCTCCACGACCTGATGTCCTCTGTATCAGCAGCCGGCCTCGCTGTAGAGGCGATCTGGACCCACTTCCCGGTCGCCGACGAGGACGCCGACTTCACCCGAGGCCAGATCGAGAGATTCGACGAGGCGGCGTCCGGGTTCGAGACCCCGTTGACCCATCTCGCCAACACGGCTGGTGCGATCCTCTTTCCCGAGTCCCGCAGGAGCTTTGCCCGCATCGGTCTCGGCATCTACGGGCTCCATCCGTGCGCCGCGACCCGAGACCTGGCTCAACTGCGGCCCGCGATGAGGATCGTCACCCAGGTCTCCCACGTCCAACGTCTCGAGCAGGGAGCAAGGCCTAGTTATGGACGGATCAGGCCGTTGTCCACGGACGCGACGGTGGTGACCGCTCCCATCGGCTACGCCGACGGCCTTCCCCGGCGATTGTCAGAGTCGGGCACCGTATTGATCGGGGGCAGTAGCCACCCGCTGGCGGGGACCGTCACCATGGACCAGATCGTGATCGAGGTCGGCGATGCCGAAGTGCATCCTGGAGACGAGGTAGTGGTCCTGGGCGCACAGGGTGACTCGACAATCCATGCCGATGATTGGGCCGGGATCCTCGACACGATCTCCTATGAAGTGGTCTGTGGAATCGGTCCCCGGGTCCCGCGGCGCTACCTGACATGAACGAAACCATCACTGCGGTTCCCGGGATCGAAGTTGGTCACTGGTCCGATCCGGTGGCTCGCACCGGGTGCACCGTGGTGGTGCTCCCCGAGCCCAACATCGTGGCGGCCGAAGTGCGGGGTGCAGCGCCGGGATCCCGGGAGACAGCCTTGCTCCAGCCAGGGATGCGGATCGAGCAGGCCCAGGCGATCGTTCTCACCGGCGGGAGCGCGTTCGGGCTCGCCGCTGCCGACGGGGTGGTCAGGGCGCTGGAAGCCGACGGCAGGGGCCACGAGACGCCCGTGGCCCGGGTTCCCATCGTCCCGGCTGCCGTGATCTTCGACCTCTTCGAGGGAGATCCCACAATCAGGCCCGGCCCGGACCATGGTGAGGCGGCTTACCGGGCCGCATCGACAGCCCCTGTGGAGAGCGGGTTGATTGGGGCCGGGACCGGCGCCACCGTTTCGAAGTGGCGCGGAATGGAGCACATGAAGCCGGGCGGCCTGGGCTCGGCGATACGCCGGGTCGGCGAGGCGACTGTGGGGGCTTTGGTGGTGGTCAACGCGGTTGGCGACCTGTTCACCTTGCAAGGAGAGCCCCTCACTGGTGGGCCCCACGAGCCGGGACCACCGGTCCTGCCCCCGGGCCCGATGGTCAACACCACCCTGGTGGTAGTGGCCACAGACTTCCTCATGACCCGTAACGAACTGACTCGCCTCGCGGTTCGCTCTCACGATGCGTTGGCCGCCTGCATTCGCCCGGTCCACACCCGTTTCGACGGCGACATCGTATACGCAGTCTCCTGCGGGCCCCTCGCGTGCGATGTCGAGGCCGCTGCCGAGGCAGCCTTTGGGGCAACGGCGGCAGCCGTGGAACTTGCGGTGCGCGCATCCCAGGCTTGATTCTGTTTTGGCACAATGGCCAAACCGGTGAGCGACCATATCCCAGTTCTCGAAGAGCTCCGTGCCCGCGCTTTGGTGTGCACCGATTGCGGTCTCTCCCAAACCCGGACCCAGGTCGTGTTCGGGGTGGGTGATCCTCAGGCGAGGCTGATGCTGGTCGGAGAGGCTCCCGGCAAGAACGAGGATCTCCAGGGTGAGCCCTTTGTCGGTGCCGCAGGCAAATTGCTCGACGTGCTGCTCGCTGAGATCGGCCTCCAGCGATCCGAGGTCTACATCGCAAACGTGATCAAATGCCGGCCGCCCGGGAATCGGGATCCCCATCCCGACGAGATCGACGCATGCAAAGGATATCTCCGGGAGCAGATTCGGCTGATCGGCCCCGAGGTGGTGGTGACTCTTGGCAACTTCGCGACCAAACTCCTGCTCAACACCGAAACCGGGATCACCAGGCTCCGAGGACGGCTCCATCCCTGGTGGCTCGGGTCGTCGCTGGTGCCGACGTTTCATCCGGCCGCGGCGTTGCGTGGCGGGGACCGGGTGACCGATCAGATGCGAGAGGACTTCAAGCTGGTTCGCTC
Source organism: Actinomycetota bacterium (assembly GCA_030772935.1). Lineage (GTDB taxonomy): Bacteria > Actinomycetota > Acidimicrobiia > Spongiisociales > ZC4RG35 > JALYNX01. The sequence goes on from JALYNX010000015.1 coordinate 7,608, forward strand.
GATCCTCGACAGTATGGAGCCGAGCGCTGAGGTCGAAGAGGAAGTCGATGCAGGAGATGTATCACAGCTGGAGTTGTTCGGATGATCGAGGTGCTCTGCCCAACCGCCGACGACACCAGATCCGCGGGACGGAAGTTGGCCGCCTCCTTGAGGCCCGGAGATGTCGTCGAGCTCTCAGGCGGGCTGGGCGCAGGGAAGACCGTGTTGACGAGCGGGCTCTGTGAAGGGC
>JALYNX010000016.1 GCA_030772935.1 Actinomycetota bacterium
ATCGAGCGCAGGCTCGATCCGGGGACCGACATCTCGAGACCCGTTTTCTGGGCGGCGAGCACCACCTCATAGAGCGCTCTTTGCGGTCCGCTGAATCGGCCGTTGGCGGGGAAGGTTCGGGTGATATCGGACGAGTAGCCGTCGTATTCGGCTGCGCCGTCGATCAGGATGAGGTCCCCATCCTCGATCAGCCGGTCGTTCTCGACGTAGTGGAGAACACAGGCATTGGCCCCTGAGGCAACTATCGACTGGTACCCGTTGTGTTGCGACCCGCCGGTCCTCCAGTGGTACTCCAAGGCGGCCTGGACCTGGTACTCGTAGACATCTGGCCCCGCGAAGCGCATCGCCTCCATGTGACCCCGGGCAGAGAGTTCGCATGCTCGGCCCAGACTCACCACTTCGTCATCGGTCTTGAACAGCCTCATCTCCCCCAACGTCACCGAGAGATCGCGCACCTCAGAGGGAACGGTGCCCCCGTAGCGGCCCCGGTGATTGCGCGCCTTCTCAATGAGGGCGTTGATACGGGAATCGTGTTGCTCGTTTCCGGTCTCATACCAGAGGGTTCCCCGACCGATCATGAGCCGAGCAAGCACCTCGTCGAGCTCGGCCAACTCATAGGCGGCATCGGCGCCATAGAGGGTCTTTGCCCCTTCTACCCCGGCCCGGTAACCGTTCCAGGCCTCCATCTCCGGGTCGCGGGGCCTGACGAAAAGCGCGTAGTCGCCTTCGGAGTGACCGGGGGTTATCACCGCCACTGTCTCGGGCTCGAGAAAGCCGGTGAGATACAAGAAATCAGGATCCTGGTGGAATTGGAAAGTTGTGTCGTAGCTGCGGATCACCTCGACTGCAGCCGGAACCACGGCAATCCCGTCGACTCCTATGACCTCGGACAACCGACGTCGACGTGCAGAGAAACGGTCAGTCATGATCGGAACGGTAGCCCTCCGTAATTGGGAGCCACAGGTCCGTATATGACCCCTGTGCGTCCCAATTACGCGTGGGCTCGAGGTGACGGTTGTCTACGCCTCCAGCTTCCAGTAGGAAAACTGTGAATGGAGATCAATGGGGAGGCCGCTCTAGCGCAACGGGCAGCCGCGCAGCACGGCGTGTTTCGCAGGAGCGACTGGCTTTCGTTCGGACTGAGTGCCACGACCCTGACGCGTCGGACGCGGGCCGGCCTTCTCGTTCGGGTTCGTCCCGAGGTTTACGCATTCAGTGGAGCGCCCAAGACGTGGCACATGGAAGTCTCGGCCGCGGTCCTGTCCTTGGGATCCAGAGCCGCTGCCTCGCATCGCACGGCGGCTCATCTCCATGGCATCGTGGACCGTCCAGAGCGCATCGAGGTCGTCAGCCTTCGAACAGGGCGTCGACCACGAGACTTCATGTTGCACCAGTCGTTCGACCTGGCGCGAACCCACATCGCGACTGTTGCCGGGATACCAACCACGACCCTGGCGCGCACGATTGTGGACATCGGCGTTCCGCACGGCATAGGAGCAACCGGCTCCTGTCTCGATGAGGCGCGACGGCGCGAGCTGGTGACGCTCGAGGAGGTGGCGCGGGTTCTCCATCAGGTGGCCAGAAAGGGTCGCAACGGAGTCGGACCAGCTAGGCGGATCCTCACAGAACGCCTGGCCTGGGACCAGATAACCGACTCACAACTGGAGGATCGCTTCCTCAGGATTCTCCAGCGGTCCAACCTGCCCCCGCCTAAAGGCCAGTTTGTGGTCACCGACGAAGTCGGAGCCTTCGTTGCGAGGGTGGACTTCGCCTACCCCGATTCCTTTCTGCTCATCGAACTCGACGGTGCAGCGTTTCACAGCGACCGCCGCAGCTTCCAACGAGACCGCGCTCGCCAGAATCGATTGGTCGCTCTCGGTTACACCATCCTGCGGTTCACCTACTGGGATGTGCTGGCCGGCTCAGATGTAGTGGTCGACACCCTGGCCGGGTTTCTCCCTCCAAATTGGGAGCCATAGGTCTGTATATGGCCGCCATGCGTCCCAATTAGGAGACCTAGGACGCCACGTACTCCAGGTCCACCACCAAAGGGAAGTGATCCGAGCCGAGATTCGGTCCCAGCTTTCTCTCCCGCACCAGGAGGTCGTCACTGTGAAGCAAATGATCGATGGGCACCCGGAGGAAAGGGAACGAGGTTGCGGAGAAGGTTGCTTGCAAACCGTAACCAACCTGGGAGTTTCGGAGCTCGCCCTCACTGATCAGATTGCGAAAGGGCCACGACCAGGGTGTGGCGTTGAAGTCTCCGACCACGAAGTAGGCCCCCTCCTGTTCCACAGCCCAGTCAGCGGCGAACCCGAGCTGGGCGTCCCTCAACGATGCGCGCTTCTCGGTGGTTGGCGCCAGGGTGTGAGTCGAGAGCGCCATGACCGGGACCGGCCAGCCATCAGGCTGGTAGTCGAGGGCCACCGCACGAGGTTGCGCCTCGGCGAAACCGTGGGAAACGGCCTCCACCTCGTCACGAGCCAGCACGACGGTCCCGAAAATCAAGTTGTCGGATCGGGCCCTGATGATCTCGTAGTCGAGCCCGGCCGCCTCCAAAGCAACCTCCCAGGGACGGCTCGCCTCATGCAGGAACACCAGATCCGCATCGACGGTCTCGATGTATTCGATGACCTCGTTGTAGCTCTCGTTGCTCGAGAGGAGGTTGAAGCTGAGCACCACGAGATGGGGAGCGCTCCCGTTGGAGCCGCCGGGTGATCCCAGGTAGAGCGGTGCGACAAAGATCAAATTGACCAGGGCGACAGCCAGGATCGCGAAACCGGTGCGTCGCCACCGAGACAAAACCACGACCGCCCCGAGGACTGCGAGCACCATGACGTACTGGGCTCGAAAGTTGGCAAGGACGTCGAGCCACCAAACCCAGCGTCCGGCGAAGGCGGCGAGGCTGGCCACGGCGATCGCTGCCGCCGGGATGATGACGAGGATCACGATCGGCCTATTTCAATTCCGTGCCGACCCGGGCCCGGACCGCTGCGACCTGGCGATGCACCGAACTTGCCGTTCCCGACCCCGGCGAGCGATCTCCCGTCACCGAGCGTTCGACGTCGACAACAGCCAGGTCCCCCTCCTCGAACCGGTCGTGGACCGACATCAGGTCGTCGTAGTTGGCCTCGGCGAGGCTCCGCCCACCGGATTCGAGGGCCACGATGAGCCGGCCCACTGTCTGATGCGCTTCACGGAAGGGAACACCCCGCCGGACCAGGGCCTCGGCAAGGTCGAGACTGGCGGTGGCTCCCTCAGGCAAGGGCGGATCGAAGACGATGTGAGCAAGCATCTCGGTCATCGCCACGAGCGAGGAGCCAAGGACATCGTCGGCGTCGAATACCAGCCTCTTGTCCTCCTGGAGATCGCGGTTGTAGGCCAGTGGGAGCCCTTTTTGCAATGTGATCACCGCAGCCAGATCGCCGGCGACCCGAGCAGTTCTCCCCCGGACCAACTCCGCGATGTCGGGATTTCGCTTGTGGGGAAGAGCAGACGAACCAGTGCTGACCGAGTCGGAAAGGCGGGCCCAACCAAACTCGGTCGAGGTCCACAACACCACCTCCTCGGCAAGCCGGGAGAGGTCAACCATCGCCTGCGCACAACAGAAGACGTACTCCGCCACATGGTCTCGCGAGCCGACGGCGTCGAGTGAGTTCTCGAAGACGGCGCCCATGTCGAGAAGGCGAGCGCTCTCTTCGGGATCGATGGCGAGCGACGTGCCCGAGGAGGCGCCGGCCCCCAGCGGTGAGGTGTCGATCCGGGTCGTGGCCTGATCGAAGCGCTCGGCGCTTCGCAACGCCATCCAGGCATAGGCCAGCAGATGATGACCCAGAGTGCTGGCCTGGGCCTGCTGGAGATGGGTGTAGGAGGGGACCGGGACCGCGGCATTGACTTCGGCGAGCGAACAGATGTGGAGGGCGAACTGGTGCAACTGGCTGACGCGTTGCGCCGCGGCCCGCCGCAGATAGAGCCTGACGTCCAATGCCACCTGGTCGTTGCGGGAGCGACCGGTGTGGAGCTTCCCGGCGACCGGGCCGATGATCTCCCCGAGCCGGCGCTCCACAGCGCTGTGCACGTCCTCGTCGCCCTCGGTGAAGACGAACTCTCCTTTTTCCGCCTCGGCCCTGAGCTTCTCGAGGCCGGCAACGATGGCATCGGAGTCCTCAACAGCAATGACCGCAGTCGTGCCCAGCATCGTGACATGCGCGATCGAACCGGCGATGTCGTCGAGCAGGAGACGCCGATCGCTGGTGTCGGCGGTGTAGTCCCACAACACGGTCCCGGGTGCGCTTTCGAAGCGGCCGTCCCAGAGTGTCATCCGGCGCCCCCGTCGCCGAAGCCTCGAATCCGTAGGGCGTTGAGATTGATGAATCCCTCGGCGTCCGCCTGCCGGTACACATCGTCGGCCTCGAAAGTGGCCGATCCCGGGTCGTAGAGACTTCGGGGAGCCCTTCTTCCGTTCACCGCGGCCGAGCCTTTGAACAGCACGATCCTCGCTTCGCCGGTCACCGGTGCCTGGATCTCGTCCATGAAACACTGCAGCGCGACCCGCTCCGGACTGAACCAGAACCCGTTGTAGACCATGTCGGCATATCGGGGCATCAGTTGATCGCGAAGATGCATCACCTCACGGTCGAGTGTGATCGACTCGACTGCCCGGTGCGCCAGGTGGAGCAAGGTTCCCCCCGGGGTCTCGTATACCCCTCGACTCTTCATGCCTACGAACCGGTTCTCCACGATGTCGATTCTGCCCACCCCGTGACGCCCGGCGATCTCGTTGGCAGTCGCCAGCAACTCGACCGGACCGAGCGGGCTCCCATTGATCGATACCGGGGTTCCACCGGAGAAGCCGACAATGACCTCCTCGCCCTCGTCGGGGGCGTCACCCGGATCGGCTGTCATGCGGAACATCTTGTCGGGCGGGGCCGTCCATGGGTCTTCGAGGACACCGCCCTCATAGGAGACGTGGAGCAGGTTGGCATCCGTGGAGTAGGGAGCCTCCTTGGTGACCGGGACCGCGATCCCCCGCTCACGGGCGTAATCCATCAACTCGGACCGCCCTTTCATGTCCCACTCCCGCCAGGGGGCGATCACCTTCAACTCCGGGGCGAGCGCGGCGATGGAAAGCTCGAAGCGCACCTGGTCGTTGCCCTTTCCGGTCGCCCCGTGGGATATGGTGTCGGCGCCGAACTCGCGGGCGCAGCGAACCAGGCCCTCGCTGATGATGGGCCGCGCCAACGAGGTGCCCATCAGATAGTGGCCCTCGTAGACCGCAGCCGCGCGCAGAGCCGGGAATACCGCACCGGTCACAAACCGCTCACGAAGGTCCTCGACCACCGCATCCAAGGCCCCGGTGTCCAACGCCTTTACCCGAGACTCGCCGACCTCGGCGCCCTGGCCGATATCCGCGGTATAAGCGACAACCTCGGCCCCGTGCTTCTCTCGGAGCCACGCCAGGATCACCGAGGTGTCGAGACCTCCCGAATATGCCAGTACGACCCTCATTCCTCCTCCTCTGACACCGGAGGTTGCCCCGGGTCCGAAATGCCCTTGCCTTGCGCCCACTCCCGAACCAACCGATAGGCACCGGCCGCCGAATAGGGCCCGTCTTCGATGCGACGCTCCAGCAGTATCTCCATGATCTCACCAACTATGGGGCCCGGCGGAATCCCCAGGTACTGCATGACCTGATGCCCGTCGATCGGGGCTCGCAGCGCCGCCAGCTCCTCCCGTTCCGAAAGCTCAGCGATTCGGGCTTCCAACTCGTCGATGCCTGAAGTGATCTCACGTTCACGGCGCGCATTGGCCGTGGTGACGTCGCATCGGACCAGCTCGTTCAGGGGCTCGAGAAGGTGTCCCGCGTCCCGGACATAGCGACGGACCGCCGAATCGGTCCAGCCCATCTTGAGAGTGTGTGGCCGCAGATGGAGGAAGACCAGTTTCGATACGTCTTCGATGACTTCCTTGGGATAACGCAGTGCTTGGAGGCGGCGTCTGGTCATCCGGGCCCCAACCACTTCGTGGTGATGGAACGACACCCCATCCGGGCCGAACTGACGGGTGTCCGGTTTGCCGACGTCGTGGAAAAGGGCTCCCAACCTCAAGGTCAGGTCAGGGGACGCCTTGTCGACGACAGCGAAGGTATGAGCCAGCACGTCCTTGTGACGGTGTTGTGGGTCCTGTTCCATGGCCAGCGATGGAAGCTCGGGGAGAAAATGAGCTGCGAGACCCGACGTCACCACCTCGCGGAGAACCGCGCCCGGTGCGGGTGTGGTTAGCAGCTTGGAGAGCTCGTCCCGGATCCTCTCAGCCGACACGATCTCGAGGCGATCACCCATCGATCCCACGGCCGCGAGCGCCTCGGGATCAGGGTCGAATCCAAGCGCAGCCTGAAAACGAAACAGCCGAAGCATCCGCAGGGGATCGTCCGAGAAAGACACCGCCGGGTCGAGTGGCGTTCGCAGTCTTTTTGCTGCCAGATCGGCCAGGCCGCCAAAGGGGTCCACCGGCTCCATGGTCATGAGGGGAAGGGCGATGGCATTGACGGTGAAGTCGCGGCGGGCGAGATCGTCTTCGATCCGATCCGAGAAGGTGACCCGCGGCTTGCGGGAGTCGTCGCGGTAGATCTCGTCGCGGAAGGTGGTGACTTCGATTGTCCTACCGTCCCGACGGGCGGCGATGGTGCCGAATGTGGCGCCCACGGTGTAAACCGCCTCGGCCCAGCCCTCCAGGATCTCGACGATTCGCTCGGGGCGGGCGTCGGTTGCGAAGTCGTAGTCCTCAACGGGGCGCTCCAGAAAAGCGTCTCGCACCGACCCGCCGACCAAGAACAGTTGATGACCCGCATCTGAGAAGCGCGGGGCCAGTTGGGCCGGCGGCAACTCGGGGGAGACCAGGAACTGGAGACGCTTCGGAATCACCCGCCGAGATTAAAGGCGGCCGGGCGCGGCCGGGCTTCTGGCTTGAGACCTGAGACTCAGGACCTGAGACTCAAGACCTGAGACTCGTGACCTAGATCGCGATCCCGGCTGCCATGGCCTTGGCCCGCAATTCGTGCACGTTGCGGGAATGGGGCAGGGCGGTGGGCAACTCGATGACCCGATTCACAACCAACTTGAGCATCGACTGGTCGAAGGTCTGCATCCCGAAGAACTCGCTCTCCTTCATGATGTCGATCAAGGAGTTGGCCTCCTTGCCGGCGAGGATCCACTCCTGGACACGCTCGTTGTTATTGACTACCTCGTAGGAAAGCACCGGAGCGCCTTCCTGGCCGTCGAGCAGACGTTGGCTGATGATGCCCAAGAGTTGCGCCGCCAACTGAGAGCGGACGATTCCTTGCTCATTGTCGGGGAACAGGGAGATGATCCGATAGACGGTGTCGGCGGGATCGGTGGTGCGCATCGAGGAGATCACGAGGTGCCCGGTTTCCGAGGCAGCGATGGCAGCCCGCGCCGTCTCCAGGTCTTCGATCTCGGAGATGACGATCACGTCGGTGTCGTGACGCATCGCACTGCGAATCGCCTGGGCATAGTCCGCGGTGTCCACTCCGACTTCTCTCTGCACCACGACACTTCGCTTGTCGCTGTGAAGGACCTCGATCGGGTCTTCGATGGTCAGAATCGAGACTCCCCGGTTCGAGTTGATCCAGTCGATGATCGAGGACATTGTCGAGGTCTTGCCCGACCCCGATGGCCCGGTGACGAGCAGCAGGCCCGATTTCTCGGCCGCGAACTTCTCGATCATGCTGGGCAGTCCGAGCTCGGCAAAGGTCTTCGATTCCCGGACCACTTTGCGAAGCACGAGGGATACGGACCCACGCTGACGAAAGGCGGACACCCGGAACCGGCCCACATCCTGACGTCCATAGGCGAAATCAGCGAAACCGTAAGTCTTGAAATCCGAGGCAGCGCGCGGTGTGAAGAGTGTGTCGGCAAACCCTTGGGTGTCTTCAGGGGTGAGTGTCTGGAAACCGTCGAGTCTGCGGATCTCACCGTTGATGCGAGCAACGGGAGCCGATCCGACCTTCAGATGGATGTCAGTGGCCTCTTGAGAGGCGGCCTGACGCAGGAGTTCATCGATGTTGTTTTCCATGTCCCTTTTCCCGAGTTTTGGCCCTGATGTTTTTATCGGTCTGTCCCAGGCGGAATTGAAGGGATTTGCTCAGACCGCCCAGTGCCTCGAGATGCCTTCGAAGACAGGGTCCAAGACCTCGGGGGCGTCCAGGGGCGAAGCCAGCCCATCGTCGAATTGGCCCTGACCGGAGATCCCCCGCAGGGTCTCCGCCGTCGAATCGTGCAACGCGTCCAGGTCGTATCCACCCTCGAGGCTGAACACTGTCCGGTGAGCCGGGTGAACGGAAGCCAATTGGGAGGCCATCCATCCGTAGTCCGCGGCCACCAGGCGCAATTCGGCCATTTGATCGGCGACATGGGCGTCGAAGCCCGCACTAACCAGCACCCAGTCGGGCTCGAACCCCCTGACCACCGGGATGACGATCTCGCCCCAGGCCCTCCGGTAGAGGTCGCCCGCGGTCCCGGCCGGAAGCGGGATGTTGATGGTCGTTCCCTTTGCCTCCCGCTCGATGTCCGAGACGTCGCCTTGGTAGGGATAGAAGGCATCTTGGTGCAGCGAGACATAGAGGACGCCCGGATCCTCCATCACCACCGCTTGGGTCCCGTTCCCGTGATGCACGTCCCAGTCGAGGATTGCGACCCGATTGCCCTGGGAACGCAGGAGGGCCGCCCCCACCGCCACGTTGTTGAAGAGACAAAAGCCCATGGCTCTGCCTCGCAGTGCGTGGTGCCCGGGCGGCCGGGCTATGACGAAGGCGGTGGCGTCGGTGCGGTCTGCCAATTCGTCGATTGCTGCCGACACCCCCCCGGCAGCGGTCAAAGCCGCGACCCAACTCTCCTCGGAGGCGAAGGTATCGCGATCGAGCAGGCCGCCTCCCATGCGACAGAAGGTCTCGATCATCTCGATATACGAAGGGTCGTGCACCAGCGCCAACTCACTGCGGCGAATCTCGGGCGATTCGATCTCCACCATTTCGAGGCCGCTGTCGGCGACTCCCTGTGCCACCGCTCCGACCCGTGCCGGACGCTCAGGATGGAACGGGGTGGTGTTGTGCTCCAGCGACGACGGATGAGATGCGACTACGACTTTCATCCCCGTACCCTTTCGCATGTGCCGAACCGCCTCCACGTGGATGGTGCCTGGCCGGGACCGCTCACTGTCCGTCGGGGATGGGCGCGAGCCTCGGCCCGGCCCTGGAACGACGACGGTCCCGACGTTGCGATGAGGTTGATCAGGGGGTCCCACGACTTTCTGGGCGATGCATCACGACAACTCGTATCCCTCGCCATTCGCGACATCTTTTCACCTGCTCTCTACCCGGTCGCGACCCGGATCTGGACGCGAGCTGGGTATGAGAAGCACATTTCGCTCTCCGTGATGGAGCGTCACCTGGCCGGGAACATAACCGAACCGGCTCATCCGGTGCAGCCGATCGTCGCTCCCGACTGGCAAGCGCTTGCCAGGGTCGATCGTGCCGCATTCACCGACTTCTGGAGGATGAGCGTGTCCGGCCTTGCGGAGGCGATGAAGGCGACTCCCCGGTCCGCCCTGTTCCAGATTGAAGAAGAGGAACACGTTGTCGGTTACGCCATTGTGGGCACCCAGCTCACAGTGTCGTTTCTCCAACGGGTGGCGGTGCTGCCGACGCGATCCGGCGAGGGGCTGGGGACCGCCCTGATCCGGGCATCGATGCTCTGGGCCCGGGAGCGAGGGGCACGAACGATGGTCCTCAATGTGCGGCCGGACAACATGAGGGCCGCCGATGTCTACGAACGTGAGGGCTTTGCCCGCACCGGGACCTCCCTGCACGTCCTCAGGTTCGGCCAATGACGGCGATCAGATGTTGGACTGATTAGATGCCGGCCGCAGTACCCGACCGCTATCGCCTCGAAATGCGTCTCGGACGTGACGGCGATCTCGAGGAGTGGTTGGCGACGGACACATCGTTGGAACGCCCAGTTCTGGTCCGGTCCCTGGGCCCGGAGAGCAGCGTTGAAAGACGCAACCAGTTCGTGGCAAGCGTGAGCGACGCCGCCAAGACCACTCACCCCCATCTGGCTCGGGTCTTCGCAGTCGAGGTCGTGGCAGGAGGCGCCTACTCGGTCTCGGAATGGACCGGGGGGGCGACAGCGCGCGACCGGGTCGACGCCGCCCAGACCTTCGAGTTCGAGGAGTTCCTTCCCAATGCCGCGGGTTTGGCAGGAGCACTTGCCGCCCTCCACCATGTGGGAGGGGTTCATGGCAGCCTCGACCTTTCGGCGATCTACTACTCGGTGGCCCACCCGGCCAAGTTGGGCGCCTTCGGGCGTCCTCCGAAGACCGACGCCAACGGTGACGTGCGGTCCCTTTCTGCCGCACTGGAGACCGCCTTGACCGGCTCACCACCCGGAGGCCCGCCCCCTTCGGAGCGAATAGATGGCATCCCTCGAACCCTGGATGCCGTGCTCAGGTCGGGTCAGTCGGGGAGGCTGAGCTCGGCGGACCTGGCCAAGGCACTCCTCTCTTCTCCCACACCGCGAATGCCCCGCCCGGAGCCCCGGTCCACCTCGCGCCGGCTCCTGCTCGCTGCGGGGATCCTCGTCCTCTTGGCGGTTGGTTTGGTTGCCCTCGGCTTGCTGTTCACCGGCGACTCTCCAGTGGTTCCCGCCTCGCCGACTTCGACCCTTTCCGAGACCCAGGCCACAACGGTGGTGCCGAGTACCACCATCCCACCGGCAGCCCCGGTGACGGTTCTCGGGGTCACATCGTTCGATCCGTTTGGGGAGGGCGGCGAAAGCGACACCCTGCTCCCCAGTCTCTTCGACGGTGACGGCTCGACCTCGTGGCGAACCGAGCGCTATCAGGACCCACTGCCCCTGCTCAAACCGGGGGTCGGAGTTCGATTCGAGATCGAGGGCGAGCCCCGCCGTGTCGAGCTCCTCGAGCTCTCCGCGGGAACGGTTTTCGAGCTCTACTGGTCCGACGACCCCAACGCCGCCATCGGCGACTGGGAGCGGATTGCCGGGGCCCAGGCACCGCCGGGCACCACGTCGATTGACCTTCCGGGGCGGGGGATCGGCTCCTGGCTGATCTGGCTGGTGGACCTGCCTCAGCAATCCGACGGCACCTATTCCTCGTCCATCGCAGAAGTACGCTTTCTCGGGTGACGACGCCAGGGACCGATATCGACCTGTTGGCGCGCGTCATCTCAGGCGACCGGGAGGCTTTCGACTCCATCATGCGGGTCCAGGAGGACCGGGTTTTCTCCGTTTGCCTTCGGATCCTGGGAAATCGGGACAACGCCCTCGACGCCACCCAGGACACCTTTCTCACCGTCTTCAGGAAGGCCGCCCAGTTCAAAGGAGACTCGGCACTCGGCACCTGGATCTATCGGATCGCGGTCAACACCTGTTACGACCAGATCCGCAAATCTGGGCGCCGGCCCACAGAGTCCCTTTCCGACCATCTCGAGCCACCAGATGCCTCAGCCGAGGATGCGCTAGAGGCTGCAGCCCTGCGTCCAGAGATCGAACGATCACTGGCCGCACTGCCTCCTGAGTTCAGAGCGGCGCTGGTGTTGTCGGATCTCGAAGGCATGTCCCTGCCCGAGGTTGCAAAGGCGCTCGGTATCCCGGTCGGGACCGTGAAATCGCGGGTGTTTCGGGGGCGCCGCCTGCTTGCCGAGCGCCTGGGGAACCAAACAGCTCGACGAGACCATCAAAGAGACACGGATGCATGACCACGACCCAGACCTGATCGCCTCGCTCGCGGACGGCTCGCTCGACGAGCCGGCAGAGGCGCGCTCTCTGGTCGAGACCTGTCCGGAATGCAACCTGGAGTACCAGGCCCAGCTCTCGATCATCGCGACTTTGTCCGCGGTCAGGCCCGCGACCATGACCGAACTCGAGAAAGCAGCCCTCCACCGCGATCTGTGGACCGAGCTCCGCAGCCAGCCGGTCAAGACCGTCACCCACCCTTGGTGGTATCGACTCTCCTATGCCGCCGCGGGTCTCTTCGTCCTGGTCGGATTGGTGGCGGTGTTCAACCAGATGGGAGGCGGCGGCGACCAGGCTGCGGAGACCTTCCTCGAAGTGGCGTCCGGGCTCGACGGCGGTGCCGATCAAGCTATGGACAGCACGCAAGATGAGTCCGCCACCACCATGGCCGCCGGCGCTGATGCCGGTGGCGCAATCCCCCCCGACTTCAAGTCCCTGGCAACCGAAACCAGACGAGAACAGCTCGCCCCCACCGAGAGAGCGACCCTCAGCGACGAGGACGAGGCCGACTGTCTGCGGACGGCCGGTCTCGAAGATCATGAAGTAGTTGGTGGCGTCGAGGCTGACCGGAGCTATCTCGTCGCGATCCCGAGCGGAGCCGCTCCCGACGCCGAGACACCAGTCAGCTTCGTCGACGCCGTCACCTGTGAGGTTGTTCACGTCGAGGAATGATTCTCTACAGCCTCTAACTAACCTCATCTCCTCATGGAGGATTACGCAGCCAAGTTCGCCGAGTTGTTGGAGCAGGTCGCTACCAAGATCCGGTCGGTCACCGTGGACCGCGTGGCACGCGGCATCCGTCTCACCGGCCTGGGAATCCTCGCGCTGACTCTGGGGTTTACGTCGGTGCTGTTCCTGTTGTTCGCAATCTTCGGGGCCCTCGAGATCCCATTGACGACGGCAGGGGCTTTTGCACTGATAGGCGCCCTGCTCGTCGGGTTCGGCACCTATCTCTGGATGAAGAAAACCTGAAAGAGTCATGAGTCACGAGAAACTCGTTGTCATTGGGTCTGGTCCCGCCGGGCTGACCGCTGCCCTCTATGCAGCCCGAGCCGATCTCGCGCCCCTCGTCTTCGAGGGATCGGCGGCCGGCGGCCAGCTGATGATCACCACCGATGTCGAGAACTACCCCGGCTTTCCCGATGGAATCATGGGACCCGAGCTCATGGACCAGTTCCGCAAGCAAGCGGAGCGATTCGGGGCTCGACTCCGCCAGATCGACGTCACCGAGGCCGATTTGGGGTCGCGCCCATTTCGACTCAAAGTCGGGGCCGACGAGTTCACCGCGGACGCAGTCATCATTGCCACCGGCGCCTCGGCCAAATGGCTCGGTGTCCCGGGGGAGACGGAATGGACCGGTCGTGGTGTGTCTGCTTGCGCCACGTGCGATGGGTTCTTCTTTCGAGACCAGGAGCTGATCGTCGTTGGTGGTGGCGACACCGCCATGGAGGAGGCCCTCTTTCTCACCAAATTCGCATCGAAGGTGACCATCGTTCACCGCCGCGACGAGTTCCGTGCCTCCAAGATCATGAGCGC
>JALYNX010000017.1 GCA_030772935.1 Actinomycetota bacterium
GGTCACCGCACGCCCGCGGCGGCCGTTGTCGAACAGGGCGTCGACGGCCTCCTGGAGCATCCGCTTCTCGTTGTTGACGATGATCTCGGGGGCGCCGAGATCGAGTAGTCGCTTCAGACGGTTGTTGCGGTTGATGACCCGGCGATAGAGATCGTTGAGGTCGGAGGTGGCAAACCGGCCGCCGTCGAGCTGCACCATCGGGCGCAGATCAGGCGGGATGACCGGGACGGTCTCGAGGATCATGTCCTCGGCGCGGTTCTGGCCCTCCCAGAACGGCTTCACGACCTTCATCCGTTGCGTCGCCCGCTGTCTCTTTTGCGCGGAGCCGGACTCCAGGTGCTCGTTCAGGATCACCATCTCGACATCGAGGTCGAGACGGTGGAGCAGGGCCTTTACGGCCTCGGCACCCATCCCGCCTTCGAAGTATTCGTCGTAGCGGAAGAAGATCTCACGCCACAGCTGCTCGGACTCGACGAGGTCCTTGGGCTTGAACTTGCGGAACGTGTCGTAGGCGTCCTCGATCAGCTCGACCTCGCGGTCGGTGCGATCCTGACGGTCCTTGATCTCGCGCTCTACTTCCTTCTTCCGAGCGTTGATCTCCTGGCTCTTGGCCCCGCCCTCTTCCATGCGGCCCAGCTCGTCCTCGAGTGCCTCGAGACGCACCTCGTGCCATTCGGAGAACTCGGAGCGGACAACCTCGATCTCGTCGCGCATCGCGGCCTCGAGCTCGGGGAGATCCTTCTGGCGACGCTCGTCGTCGACGGAGGTGATGATGTAGCTGGCGAAGTAGATGACCTTTTCCAACTCCTTGGGCGACATGTCCAGCAGATAGCCGAGCCGGCTGGGGACACCCTTGAAGAACCAGATGTGGGTCACGGGCGCGGCGAGCTCGATATGACCCATGCGCTCGCGGCGAACCTTGGACCGGGTGACCTCTACCCCACAACGCTCGCAGATGATGCCCTTGTAACGGATCCTCTTGTACTTGCCGCAGTAGCACTCCCAGTCCCGCTGCGGGCCGAAGATCCGCTCGTCGAAAAGGCCTTCCTTCTCGGGTCGCAGTGTCCGGTAGTTGATCGTCTCCGGCTTCTTGACCTCTCCGTATGACCAGGCGCGAATCTGATCACTCGAGGCGAGGCCGATCTTTAGTTCGTCAAATAGCTGCTGAACCATCTATATCTCTCTCTTGCCAGCGGACTTTGGCCGGGAGTCCGTAATCCGTTGTCCCTAATCCGTAACGAGTTCCTATTCCGAGTCGGGGCGCTCGGGTCTGCTCAAGTCGATGCCAAGGGTCTCCACCGAGCGGTAGCTCTCCTCTTCGAGCTCTCGGAGCTCGACCTCCTCACCGGCGGCAAGCATCTCCACGTTGAGGCAGAGACTCTGCATCTCCTTCACCAGCACCCGGAACGACTCCGGGATGCCCGGCTCGGGGATGTTGTCCCCCTTGACGATCGCCTCGTAGACCTTGACCCGGCCCTGGACGTCGTCGGATTTGATGGTGAGCAGCTCCTGCAGGGCGTACGCGGCGCCGTAGGCCTCGAGGGCCCACACTTCCATCTCGCCGAAACGCTGGCCACCGAACTGAGCCTTACCACCGAGGGGCTGCTGGGTGATCATGCTGTAGGGACCGGTCGACCGGGCATGGATCTTCTCGTCGACCAGGTGAACCAGCTTCAGCATGTAGATGAATCCCACAGTGATCGGCGTGTCGAACGGCTCGCCGCTGCGGCCGTCGTAGAGGACCGCCTTGCCGTCATCGGCGACCAGACGCTCCCCGTCACGGTTGGTGCGGGCGCTCTTGATCACCTGCATGATCTCGTCCTCTCGGGCTCCGTCGAAGACCGGGGTAGCCACCTTGGTCCAGGGGCCGGCGCCAATGAAGGCCGGGCTCTCGCCCTTGAACGGCTCCCAGCCCTGGGCGGCGGCCCAACCGAGATGGGTCTCGAGGACCTGGCCCAGGTTCATCCGCGAAGGGACTCCGAGGGGCGAAAGAATGATGTCGACCGGCGTGCCATCGGCCATGAAGGGCATCTCCTCCTCGGCCAGGACCTTGGAGATGACCCCCTTGTTGCCATGACGACCGGCGAGCTTGTCGCCTTCTGAGATCTTGCGCTGTTGGGCGACGTAGATCCGGACCAGCTCGTTGACACCGGGCGGGAGGTCATAGCCCTCCGCACGCTTGAAGACCTTGACCGCGATCACCTTGCCGGTCTCGCCATGAGGGACCTTGAGTGAGGTGTCACGAACTTCGCGCGCCTTCTCACCGAAGATCGCCCGAAGCAGACGCTCCTCGGGTGTGAGCTCGGTCTCGCCCTTGGGGGTGACCTTCCCGACGAGATAGTCGCCGGGCCCCACTTCGGCACCCACCCGAATGATTCCTTCTTCGTCGAGGTTGGCAAGGACCTCTTCGGGGACATTGGGGATGTCCCGGGTGATCTCCTCGGCTCCGAGCTTGGTGTCACGAGCGTCGATCTCATGCTCCTCGATGTGGATCGAGGTCAGGACGTCGTCCTTGACCAGGCGCTCGGAGATGATGATGGCGTCTTCGAAGTTATGGCCCTGCCACGGCATGAATGCGACCAACAGGTTCCGGCCGAGGGCCAGCTCCCCTGCTTCCGTCGACGGGCCATCGGCAAGCACATCGTTGACCTTCACCTTGTCGCCCTCGCGCACCAGTGGCTTGTGGTTCATGCAAGTGCCCTGGTTGGACCGCTTGAACTTGTCTAGGGGGAAGGTGTGCTTCTTGTTGGTCTCCTTCTCCTTGATCACGATCTCGTCACCGGTGACTTCGATCACCTCGCCGTCGACCGTCGAGGTGATCATGTCGCCCGAATCCTGGGCGGCACGACGCTCGACACCGGTGCCAACCAATGGGGCATCAGCAGTGAGCAGAGGCACGGCCTGACGCTGCATGTTCGAGCCCATGAGGGCGCGGTTGGCGTCGTCATGCTCCAGGAACGGGATCAAAGAGGTCGAGACCGACACGATCTGCTTCGGGGAGACATCCATGTAGTCGACCTCCGACGGAGGCACGTACTCGACCTCGCCACCGGCGCGGCGCACCAGGACTCGCGGATTCTTGAAGGCGCCGTCGTCCTTGAGCGGGGCGTTGGCCTGCGCTATGACGTAGCGCTCCTCCTCGATGGCGGTCAGATACTCGACGTTTGCCGTCACCTTCCCGGTGATCACCTTGCGATATGGGGTCTCGATGAATCCGAACTGGTTGACCCGGGCGTAGGAAGCGAGCGACCCGATGAGGCCGATGTTGGGGCCCTCCGGGGTCTCGATGGGGCACATCCGGCCGTAGTGAGAGGGGTGGACGTCACGAACTTCGAACCCGGCACGCTCTCTCGACAGACCGCCAGGGCCTAGCGCGGAGAGACGTCGGCGATGGGTCAATCCGGCGAGGGGGTTGGGCTGGTCCATGAACTGGCTGAGCTGACTGGTCCCGAAGAACTCCTTGATCGCGGCGGTGACGGGTCGGATGTTGATCAGGCTCTGGGGGGTGATCGCATCCGGGTCCTGGGTGGTCATCCGCTCCCGAACCACCCGCTCCAAACGGGTGAGCCCGACTCGAACCTGGTTTTGCACCAACTCGCCCACTGTCCGAATACGACGATTCCCGAAGTGGTCGATGTCGTCGGTGAGCACCTGGACCTCGGTCCCCTTGTGGGTGACCATCGTCTTCTCACCGGCATGGAGGGCCACCAGGTACTTGATGGCGTCGATGATGTCCTCGTCGCGTAGCAACTGGAGCCCTTCTGCCCGGTAGTCGGACGGGGACTCCTCTCGGTACTTCTGGCTGATCTTGTAGCGGCCAACGCGCGTGAGGTCGTAGCGCTTGGGATTGCGGAACAGGGTTTGAATCAAGCCCCGGGCGGACTCGACAGTGGTCGGCTCACCCGGCCGCAGCTTGCGATACAGGTCGAGGAGGGCGTCTTCCTTGTCGGCAGCGGTGTCCTTCTCGATCGTGTTCTTGATGGACTCCGCACCTCCGAAGATCTCGAGGATCTCCTCGTCGGTCTCGGCGATGCCCAGCGCCTTGAGGAAGGCGGAGACGTACTGACGACGCTTCCGGTCGACCCGGACCCCGATGGTGTCCTTCTTGTCGGTGTCGAACTCGAGCCAGGCGCCGCGCCCCGGGATGATCTTGCCCGAGTGAATCAGCTTGTCCGAGGTTTTGTCAGAGGTGACGTCGAAATAGATGCCAGGTGACCGGACCAGTTGGGAGACGATGACTCGCTCGGTCCCGTTGATGATGAACACACCTTTTTCAGTCATGATCGGGAAGTCGCCGAGGAAGACCTGCTGCTCCTTGATCTCGCCGGTGGAGCGGTTCATGAAACGGGCAGTGACGAACAACGGCTGGGCGTAGTTGGCGTCCCGCTCCTTGGCGTCCTCGAGACTCATCTGCGGTTCGCCAAAGCGATGATCCGTCAGTTCAAGCGCGAGAGAACCTGTGAAGTCCTCGATGGGACTGATCTCTTCGAAGATCTCACGGAAGCCCTCATCGAGGAACCACCGGAAGGATTCATGTTGTACGGCGAGGAGATCGGGAAGGGGGAGTACTTCGGGAATCTTCCCGAACGAGAAGCGCTCAGCCACGCGCGAAGCCAAGAGGTGCCTCCTTGGAGATACGAGTTAGGGAGAGATGGGGGTGACGCAGACAAGGCATGCTAACAGACGCGTCAGCATGCCTCCAATCGGACTTCTTAAATTTGGAGCCGGGCCCCAGCAGGGCCTGACCCGGACCCGAAGGTCATGACTCATCATATCGCGGCGTTTCAAAAAGCGTCAAGGGTCTCGGCAACCCACGATGTCATCGAGAGGAGAACGCTCGGTGATGAACCGGTGTTCAAACGACGAACCCTTAGCATCCTGGAGACTTGGCCAAGCATTCGTCTCCTCGCTCCGCCATCGTCTGGGTCTCGATCGCGGTGGCCATCGGGGCCTTCGTCGCGATCGGGCTCGGCTGGTCCCAACATGTCGCTGCCAGCGGAGCGGTAGTTGCCGGCAACGTTCGCTACGCCGGCCTCCCCATCGAAGGGCTCCCGGCGGGTGACGTCGCTCCGCTGGTGGCCAAGCGCGCCATCGACCTTCTCACCAACGAGATCACCCTGACCGTGGAGGGGAAGGAGGTCACCATCCCCCT
The DNA here is from genome assembly GCA_030772935.1 of Actinomycetota bacterium. Classification (GTDB taxonomy): domain Bacteria; phylum Actinomycetota; class Acidimicrobiia; order Spongiisociales; family ZC4RG35; genus JALYNX01. The sequence goes on from JALYNX010000017.1 coordinate 5,153, forward strand.
GGGCCAACTCGGGTTCCGCTACGACAGGCCCGACACCGAAAAGAACGTCGTCGGCGCCCGCCACAGCGGGCAGCCATGGGACCAGTTTGCGGCCTGGGTGGCCGGGCCGATTGTCGAGCATGAGGTCGACGAGGCCTGGTCCTTCGACCACGGACTGGCAGCGGCGGCCCTAGCCACACTCGGGGAGTTGAGACCGGCACCTGCGGTTGAGCCCAGGATCACCAGCGAGGAGAGCGAATCACTCGAGGTCGTCCCAGGAGAGATGGGGACCATCGTCGACCTCGAGGCATTGGTGACCAACCTGGGAAGGATTGATCTCCTCGAGCCTCCGGACTCCCTGGAAGCACCGACCATCGTGGCGCCTCCGTCGGTCTCGGACGACGAAGCGCAAGCTGTGGCCGACGAGCTGAACGAGATGACGAGAGCGGGTGTCGTCGTCGCGATCCGGGGCCATACCCGGCTGCTCACAGCCAAGGACTTGAGGGACCGATTGATCGTGGCTGTGGGTGAGCAAGGGATCGAGCCCAGCTTCAACCACGTGAGCCTCGTCGGACTGCTCGAGTCCAAGTTCCCACAGCCGGTAGATGAGTTCACGGCCCCCGTGTTCGATGTGGTCGACGGCGAGGTCCGGGTGGTGACTCCCGGCGTGCCGTACCAGGTTTGTTGCAGCTCGGACTCCGCGGCCGCCCTCGCTCGGGGAATCCTCGAAGGATCAACCGGGCCCTTCGAACTGTCACCGAAACGGGCTGACGACCCGGCAACCAGGGCCTGGGCTCGTGGGTCGATGATCGTGGAACTGGTCGGTGAGTTCACAACCAACCATCCCTGTTGTGAATCGAGGGTGACCAACATCCAGCGGATGGCGGACCTCGTCCGTGGCGCCTACATCCTGCCGGGCGAAACCTTCTCGATCAACGAGGTCGTCGGACCGAGAACAAGGGCGGGAGGCTTCGTCAGCGCCGGGGCGATACGTGCGGGTCACATGGTGCTGGAGGTAGGAGGCGGGGTCTCACAGTTCGTCACCACCACGTTCAATGCCGCCTACTTCGCCGGCCTCGACTTCGACGAGTATCGAAGTCACACCATCTATTTCCCCCGCTATCCGTACGGCAGGGAGGCAACGATCGGAATCCCGTACCCGGATCTGATCCTGAACAACACCACCGACTACCCGATCCTGATCTGGAACTCGTACACGGCCACTTCGATCACTGTGAGTCTGTACTCGACCAAGAGCGTCGAGGTCCAAGAGCTCGATCAAAGGCGTTCCAGGGCAGGGGCCTGCACCCACGTCGAGACCGACCGACAGCGAACCTATCCCGACGGCACCGTCATGGTCGACACGATCGTTGCCGACTATCGACCTGGAGAGGGCCTCGACTGCAGTGGGCAGGTGATCCCAAGGCCGGTCAGCGGATAAGGGGTTCGGGGCCTCATCCTCTCGAGGCGAGGCCACCCACCACCGGGTCGTCCCCGAAGCCAAGGACGTTGGCAAGCAACAGCACCACCACGAAGAAGACCGCGGCCACGATCAGACCCAGGAGCCAGGGTGGGAGCTGGCGATTCAAATGCTTGCCGATTGACCGGTCACGTCTCACAGGCGCATTGTCGCGTGCCCGGCGGCCGATGGCCCACAACGCCCAGGCTTCCCTTGCCGACCATGACAGACCGAGCCGGCCCGTCAGCGGATTCCGGTGTCGTAGATCACATCGGAGA
>JALYNX010000018.1 GCA_030772935.1 Actinomycetota bacterium
GGCGGGAGCGTTCCGAGAGTTCTATTCGACTCCAGCTGGTCTGACGGTGGCCTTCATAGGTGGGGCAATGAGCTTGTTCGGGATCGTGATTGCTTCACGACTGGGCGGCCAGCCCGTCGAACCAAGGGTCATTACCTCAGGGAGGAGGATCTGATCGTGTCACCCCTGGTCTTCCTGGCCGCAGCTGTTTCCGCTCTTGCGACGGGTTTGCTCGTGTACGAGTTGGTTCCTCCGCCGCGATCTCTCGCCTCCCGCCTCCAGCCGTATTTGAGCCCGACCAAGTCGATGACCCGCTTGCAAGCAACCGGCGGTCCGGTGACGCAGGTGTTCGGTCCCATGATGCGTCAGGCTGCGGAGGCGGTCGGCAAGTTGCTCGAGAGATCAGGTGACCAGGTAACGATCCTCAAACTTCGCCAGGCAGGTTGGTATCGACAGCTTCCTGAGGAGGAGATGGTGTCGGCATACCGAGTGACCCAGATGAGGTCGATGTTGTTGGCCACCAGTCTTGGCCTCTTCGCGGGGTGGGTTCTCGGCGTGTCGATGACCCAACGATTGGTCTTGGTGGGTCTTGGACTTCTCGTTGGGGCGACGCGGCAACGATCCCGCATCGACAAGGCGATCGAGACCCGACGAGAGTTGATGCGCATAGAGGTCTACACGATCAACCAACTGCTGGCGATGCGGGTGAGAGCAGGCGGCGGAGTAGTCCACGCAGTCAGCTCCACCGTTGCGAGAGGCCGAGGTGAGGTTATCGAAGAGCTTGCCGACGCTCTGCGACTCCATCGCGCCGGGTGGCGAGCGGGCGACGCCTTCCGACGGATAGCCGAGCTCACACCGGAGCCGTTTTGTGTTCGGACCTACCGTCTTCTCGCATCGGCCGAGGAACGTGGGGCGGACCTGGCCGGTGCATTGCTCGAACTGGCCGAGGATGTTCGGGAGACACGGCGCGAATCGATCAAGCGGTCCGCCACCAAGAGACGGGCGGCGATGCTCGTGCCCACCATCGCCATCCTCGCCCCCGTCCTCATCCTGTTCGTGGCCGCGCCATTGCCGAGTTTGATCACGGGCTGGCAATGAAAGGAGGCTGACCATGCCCGACGTAAAACAGCTACTGCGCACGATGCGCGAGGACGACCGGGGATTGAACACTGCCGAGTTGATGGGCAATGCCGCTTTGGCGATTGCCGCTCTGGTGGTGATCTGGGGCGCCTTGCAAGCGCTCGGGGTGGACATAGTCACTTGGATCCGTTCTTCGTTGATCGGAGGCTGAGCGACCGGGGTGTCACCTCGGTTCAGTTTCTCTTGGCGGGAGCGCTCTCGCTCGTCTTGTTCCTGGCCTTCGCCAATCTGATAGTCGTCCAGTACGGACGGGGCGCAATTCGCTCCGCGCTGGATCAAGGGGCCAGGGTTGGCGCCATCACGGGTGACGTGAACGGGTGTGAGGAACGGGTCGGGGCGGTGCTCGACCAGATCCTCGGCGGCGAGATGGGTCAATCAGCAGAGATCCGCTGTGAGTTGGTCGACGGCATGGTTGTGGCGCGGGGGAATGCGGCCTTTCCGTCATGGACCCCTCTTGCCGCTGACTTTGTCGTAGAGCTGAGCGCGCAAGCCACGCTCGAGCCGAATCGTGAATGACGAGGGCCACGGGGCAGTCGAGTTCGCTCTCGCGGTGGGGCTCTTGCTACTTCCGATCGCCATCGTCGTACTCGCCTTTGGCCCCTGGTCTGAAAGACGGGTAGTTGCGGAAGCAGCGGCCGCTGAGGCTGCTCGGACAGCGGTGGTTTCTCTCGATCTTGCCAGGGGTAGTCAAGTTGTGACCGTGATCGGTGCCAACCATGGGTTGCCACCCGAATCGATCCGCCTGGGATGGTGCGGGTCAGAACTCGTGGTTCCGGAAAGCTCCATCGAGGGCTGCTCGCTCGAGCGCGGCTCCGAGGTGGTGGCTGAGGTCCAGATCTGGACTCCAATCATCGACACACCGTGGGGGCCGATAGGAGGGTTGTGGGTCACCGGTGTCCACGCCGAGCCACTGGATCTCTACCGGAGTCTCGGATGAGGTCGGATCGCGGTTCGATCACGATCTGGATGCTCGGTTTGTCAGTGCTCTTGCTCCTGTTCGGTGGCCTCTCGATCGACTTCTGGCGAGCGCTGGCCTTGCAGCGGGAATTGGCCGCAGTGGCTGACTCGGCAGCGATCGCGGCTGCGTCGGGAATTGACGAGGAGCGCTATCGGTCTACTGGCGAGGTGATTCTCGATCAGTCTCGCTCCGAGGCCCTCGGCGTTGCTTCGATGACTTCACAAGAGCTCGACCTGGTTTCGTTCGTGGTCGCCACTGATGACAACGGGCTCTGGGTCAATGTTGTGGTGGTCGATGTTGTCGAACTCGGGCTACTTGGGCTGTTCGTGGATCAAAGCGAACCTTTGACGGTGCGGGCTGAGGCGACGGCTTCTCCCCGTCTCCTGCCTTGATCGCAACTTCGCACTGACCCGAAGGTGGGGGTAACCTGAGCTTCCCGCGCTGCCCTCGGGTGGTGCGCGTTCGGGGGTGGTGTAATAGGTAACACGACAGGTTCTGGCCCTGTTATTGAGGGTTCGAGTCC
>JALYNX010000019.1 GCA_030772935.1 Actinomycetota bacterium
GGTGCCATTTCGGCTAATCCTTTGGGGATCCCCTCACCCTCGAACACATGTTCGACCATGACCCAAACCTACAACCCACCCCCGACAAATTCCATACCCCTGATCGGGATTTCGAAGATTTCTCGGACAAATCAAGAGTCAGTCCAATCCCCAGAACGCACCCTTCAGCCCGACACTCCCGAAGTAGTCGCGGGCCGCCGCCGGCTCGCGTCTTTGATATCCGTGGTCGAAACGCCCCTCGTACCACCGGCTGGCCAGACGCCACAACATGGCGACATCCATCACGTAGCCCTTCTCATAACCCTGGGCGCCCAGCCAATCGTTGAGACACTCATCGGAGCAAAACAGACGCTGGTTGGAGCAGGTGTGCACCACGTCATCCCACATCTGGGCCGTCGGCACCAAGAAATGGGCGAGCCAATCGGAGACCGGAGGCGATTCCCGGGTGACCACCCAGGCTCCGGCCCGGTCGCATCCCGGGCAACGGGTGGCGACCAGGACCTCGGGCTCTTCGGTGATGAGATGGGGGAGGGCGAAAGAGTCCCAAGAGCATCCGCCCCACCACAGCGTCTCGGCACCCATCACGGAGAACCCCAGCGGTATCGCCGAGAAGGGATGGGCCATCACGATCTCACCGTCGTCGTTCAGAACCAGGTGTCGTTGGGCGGCGAGCTCACCCAACTTGCCGATGATCACATGCGATCGAGTCTGAAGAGTCTCCGCCAGGCTCTCGATCGAAGGTGCGCGGCCGGTCGTGCGAAAGGCCTGGTAGACGGCAACACGAACGTCCTCGGTGCCGGGACTCAACCCACCGTTCCCTGATTGATCTGAACTGTCTTCAGGTCGGAGTGGAAGTCGAGGGCATAGTCGCCCCCTTCGCGCCCGATCCCTGAGATTCTTATCCCTCCAAACGGCGCGGTCAGGTCCCGAACCAAGAAAGTGTTCACCCAGATGGTCCCCGCCCTGACCCCGCGCCCCACCCGCTCTGCCCGTTCCTCGGAGCCGGTGTAGACGATGCCAGAGAGCCCGTACTGGGTGGAATTGGCCAGGGCGATCGCTTCGGTCTCGGTGGCGAATGTCTGATAGGTGAGCACCGGCCCGAACACCTCTCGCTGCACCACCTCGGACTCGTTCGACTTGGGCTGGATCAGGGTCGGCTCGTACCAGAGCCCATCCTGCTTCCAACGCTCGCCACCGCGGACGATCCGATCCCCCGCATCCCGGGCCCGTTTCACGAAGCCATCGACCCGCGCCAGGTGGTCCGGGTGGATCAACGGGCTGATCGTGGTCAGCGGGCTCCGGCTGTCCCCGAGCACATGGGCGTCGGTGAAGCGATGGAACAGTTCAAGGAACTCCGCCGAGATGCTCTCTTCCACGAGAAGGCGGGTCCCGGCGAGGCAAACCTGTCCGGCGTCGTCGTACTGGCCGGCCGCCTTCTTGGCCGCAGCCTCGAGGTCGGCGTCGCCGAAGACCACGAACGGCCCCTTGCCTCCAAGCTCAGCGGTGAAAGGGACGATGTTCCCGGCGGCCGCGATCCCGATGTGTCGGGCCGTCTCCGGCGATCCGGTGAACGAGATGCGACGCACTCTGCGGTCCGACACCAATGCCGCCCCGACCTCGTCACCGATGCCTTGCACCACGTTCAAGACCCCTGGGGGCAGACCAGCCTCATCTGCAAGATCAGCGAGCAGGGAGGCAGAGAGCGGAGCCCATTCCGCAGGCTTGAGGATCACCGGATTCCCGGCTGCCAGGGCCGGGGCCAGCTTCCAGGTGGAGAGCAGCCAGGGGGCGTTCCACGGTGTGATGATCACCGCGGGACCGGCAGGCATCCGCTGCACCTGGTTGTCGGTTCCTTTGGACGACCACCGGCGGCCCTCCCACTCGGCCGCCAGGTCTGCGTAGTTGCGGAAGTTCTCAGCGCCACGGTGGATGACCCGGGCCTGAAGGCTCTCGAGGAGCATCGCCATGTCGACACACTCGACTTGGGCGAGCACCTCGATGTTCTCGTCGATCAGGTCGGCGAGGCGATGCAAATACTCGCTGCGCTCCTTGGGGCTCACCGCGGCCCATGCCGGGAATGCCGCGACGGCGGCGCTTACCGCCCCATCTGCGGTCAGAGCATCTCCCCGAGCAACGTCGGCCAGCTTCCAGTCCCAGTCGAGCGGGGAGCGAACCTCGAAGGTCTGCGACGACGGAACCCTCTTCCCGCCGATGTAGTGATCGGGGGAAACGGCGTATTCGGAGATCTCGACTCGTGTGGTTGGCATGGTCAATGCGGATCGTTCGCGAGCTAAGGATAAACTGCCCGTTTCCAACCACCCATGCCCACACCACTCATCGACCACGATCCCGAGGTAGTGCTCGAGGCGGAGCGAGACATTCGTGCCCGTCTCGGGGACCGTCTTTTCGACTTCGACGCTCTTCTCGCCGTCTCCAACATCTACCGCGCCGCCAACGCAGTCCGCAATCGCATGGAGCGGGAGGTCCTGGGCCCGGAGGGCCTTTCCTGGGGAGGATTCACCATCCTCTTCGTCCTCTGGGTGTGGGGCGAACGGGAGACCGGCCAGCTCGCCGACGATTGCGGCCTGGCGAAAGGGACACTCAGCGGAATGCTCGGCACCCTGGAGAAGACAGGCCTGGTTTCTCGCACCAGGCATCCCCAGGACGGGCGCCGGGTGATCGTGGACCTGGAGCCGGATGGCCGAAACCTGATCGAAAGGGTCTTCCCCCGATTCAACGAGCATGAGACGAAATTCACTTCGAGACTCAGCCAGCAAGAGCATGGCGAGCTGGCCCGGCTGCTACGGATCGTCACCGCCACCGCAGATGACCTTCCACTCGTGGCCGACGAGCGGCCAAAGGCCTAGAATCTCATTAGGTTCCTAACGAACTCCGAGGAGGGACTGAATGGGTGAGATAGTCGGTGCCGGGCTCATCAGCCATGCACCCACGATCATGTTCGACGAGGCGACCCGTCTCGAGCTCAACGAAGGCAAGGAGATATCGCTCGTGCCTGGGCTGGTCCGGCTTCGCTCCGAGGTGTTGGACCGTCTCCAGCCGGACACGATCGTCATCGTCGACTCCCACTGGTTCTCGACCGTCGAGCATCTGATTTCGGCGCACGACCGGCGTCACGGCATCTTCACCTCATCGGAGCTGCCGCGGGGGATGGCCCAAATCCCTTACGACTTTCCAGGAGATCCGGAGTTGGCGAAGCTCGCGGCCACCCTCGGCTCGGAGTTGGGCACGCCGACCCACGCCAACGAGGACGACTACATGCCCCTCTACTACGCCACCATCAACCTCGTCCACTATCTCCGAAAGGACGAGAAGGTCGTCTCGGTGTCGGTGGTCCAGACCGGGGAGACCGACGACTTCATGGTGATGGGAGAGGCCATCGGGGAGGCGGTGTCCCGGCTCGATCGAAGGGCGGTGGTGTTGGCATCGGGTGGGATGAGCCACACCTTCTGGCCCCTGAAAGAGATCGCCAAGCATGAAGCCTCCGACCCGGTGCATATCATCACGCCTGCGGCGCGGGCAGCAGACGAGGAACGGCTCGAGATGATGATGGCGGGGGACCACGCCCGGGTGGTCGACACGATGGACGACTACTTCGAGTATGCCCCCGAAGGTGGATTCGGCCACTATTTGATGATGCTCGGCGCCATCGGTGGCCGGAACTGCGTGGCCCCCGGAGAGATGTTCTCCGACTACGAGAACGCCACCGGCACCGGACAGGTCCATGTCTGGTTCGAACGGCCCGCCGGAGGCTGGACCGTCTGACATCGTTCAGACCTGGCTCCGTGCCACAATTTCACCCCAGTGGTGGCAATCAACGCGGCCGATGATCTGACCTCCGAACTCGAGGCACTGGCCCGAGCGGTACAGGGCTTGGTATTCGGCGACGATCCGGTCGGTCTGATCCATGCCAGAGAACGCGATCGCATCGTGACGACGATTCGCTCCTATCTGTTGCCCCGAATGCTCAATCCGTCGACTCCCCTCCTGGTCGTCTTCGCCGGTCCGACCGGTGCCGGGAAGTCGACCCTCCTCAATAGCGTCTCCGGGCTCGAAATCGCCGAGACCGGGCCGCTGCGCCCGACGACCACCCAGCCGGTGATTCTTGCTGCCGGGGCGGCCGGCTATGACGTCATCGGGGGCATCGAATGCGAAGTGGTGGAGGGCAAGGCCCCAATCCTCGGTTCCATGACCCTCGTGGACACACCAGATCTCGACTCCACGGCGGTTGCCCATCGTGTCGCGGCCGAGACCATGATCGACAACGCCGACATCGTCGTGTTCGTCAGCTCCGCACTTCGGTACGCCGATCTGGTCCCGTGGG
>JALYNX010000020.1 GCA_030772935.1 Actinomycetota bacterium
AGGAATAGGTACTCGACTCCGGAGGCCACGAACATGGCACCGGCGATGACACCCACAGTCGCCGCCGAGATCGGGTCGAACTGCAGGATGATCAGCGAGACGGCGATCCATAAGGCTCCGGCGACCAGCCACAGCCAGGACGATCTCTTAGTCTCGTTTCTCAGGGCGGTATGGAATGGGGTTGTCGCTGTTGTTGTCATCTCTTTTCCTTTCTCTCGTTCAGGGATCCGTGGCCACCCATGTGCCACGTGAGCACCTGGCCCGGCGCCCTGTGCTCTCGCACTGTCGAGCGCCGGGTCGGGTTTGGCTTCTCAGACCGAGGCCAGCTCGTTGGCCCGGGCCCGCGCCGCGATGGATTCCATCACGGCCGCGTCGGCCTCAGCCACAGCCAGCAACGCGAACTCGACTGAGTCGTACGCGTAGGCCTCTGCCCAGTCGGCGGAGGCTTCGGCGTCTTTCGTCTCGAGAGCGTGGACGCCCTTCTCGACGTTGGAGCGCATCTTGTCCCCGGCACTCTTCAGCGAGTCCTTGACACCGCTCCATGCAGCCTGTGCATCCTCTGACATCGCAGTCACCTGCGCAGAGAACGCCTCCTGCTGCTCCTTGAGCCGGGTCTGCGCCTCGGCCACCTTCTCGTCCCGCTTCTCGGCGGCCTCCTCATGGGCCGCGTCGGCGCGACGCTCAACGGCTGCGGCACGGTCGGCAAGAAGCCTTAGTTGCTCTGACAGCTTGGTCATTTCCTTCTCCTTTCTGTTTCGCTATTTCTCTCGCCGTGATCACTGATCGCGGCTCCTGCTACATGCAGCCGATCGGCCCCGCGGGTGTGCAACCGAATCCGGCTTCATGTGGCGATCTCTTAACCATGTCTTGACGATTCGCTAGGGGCTTTGGACCCCATTTGGGCGCAAGTGCTTAGCGTCTCCCGTCGGCTCTGATTCGAGCGGCGATTGGGCTGGTAGTTCATGACGGACGTCTCCTGCCTCATCGGCTCCGACCTCGCTGGCCGGTGAAGGAAAATCTTATCGGTTAATCAGTTGATCTGATAATATCATCAGAATGACTGATATGTCAATAAGCAAATTGCGTCGACCAGCTCGTCGTGTCCCGGGCCGCATCAGCCCTGTTCAGGTGGGGAAACTGCGAGCTCGAGCGCTGGACGAGCGACCCGCATACTGGAAATATGTGGTCCACTCGCATTGAGAACAGGGCGGAATCGACCAGGAGTAACCGAGCGATGGTGACACGCGAGCGATTGATCGAAGCCAGCATCGACCTCTTCTCCCACGACGGGTTCGACGGCACGTCTCTGTCGGCGATCGCCAAGGAGGCAGGGGTCACCCAGCCGACTCTGAACTACCACTTCGGAACGAAGCGGGAGCTTTATCAGGACGTCATCAGGCATTGCGGCTCACAATGGGTCGCCGCCATCGATGTCGGGGACGACCTTCGGGATCTGTCCAAACTCGACTCGCTCAGAGTGGTGTTGAGACGCCTCGGGCAGGTCATCGTGGGTCAGGAGGTGGTCACCAGACTCATGCTGCAGGCGTCAATGCATCCGAAGTTCGAGGGAGAGGTGGAAGCGGCGCTGCGCCCTGGAGTGGAGGCGCTGACGGCCCTCCTGGAAAACCTGATGGCTGCAGGAACCCTTCGAGGGGTCCCGCCATATGTGTTCATAAGCATGTTCGTCGACGTGCTGATCACTACCGCCGGCGTAGAGCGGGTGAAGAGTCCTCTATATGGCGAAGACTTCTCCGATCCCGCTGTGCTCGACACGCTGATCGACCACTTGATCGACATGCTGCTCGCGGCGACGATGCAGGTTCCACCCGAGGGCGGGTGATCGACGAGGGACTCGCGATCGAATGGGCGGTCAAGGTTGGTCGTCTGTCGCGCTGCACGCGCCGGTAGGCCACGGGTTGGGTCTCTGACCAAGAAGAACCACGTGAAGCACGACCTGCGACGTGAGCACCCAGGCATTGGATGCAGACCTATAGGGTAAGGGGCGGACTCAACGTGGAGAAAGCAGCTACCACCCCGGACCAGCACATCGCCAGTCTGCCTCCAGACGTCCGAGCCGATATAGCCGAGCTCGACAGGGTCATCTCCGAGGAGATGCCCGGGGCGAGTCGGACTCTCTGGGAGGGTCGCTTCTGGGGTGGCAGTGACCAGAAGATCATCGGATACGGCGACTACACCTACCAGCAAGCCAACAAGAAAACTGCCGATTGGTTCATCGTTGGCCTCGCGGTCCAGAAGGGCCACTTGAGCCTCTATGTCAACGCTGCCGACGAGAACGGGTATTTGGTCTCCCGTTACGCCGACCGGCTCGGGAAGGTCAAATTGGGCAGCGCGGCGATCACCTTCAAGTCGGCATCGGACCTGGAGATGACCTCGCTGCGTGAGCTCATCGCCAGCGCGTACCAAACCTCCAGCGGTGGAACCTCGATCTAGCTCTCGGTCAGTTCTATAACCAAGGGGCCCCTAGATGGCGCGCATGCGGTTGCCCCGCGGGTTGTGTTCGACTTCGGCGAGGCCAAGTGCTTCGAGTACCGGGGGGAGGTAGTTGCCGACTCGGCCTCTGAGGCCCTTCTTCAACCCGTACCAGCCGCCGATTGCATTGTCGGCCGACCGTGCCCATGCTTCGATGGTGCCGTCAGTGGCGGGTTTCTGTTCGTCGGCGTTGCCGAGCTCGACCCAGTCGCCGCGATCCTTGAGCATTTGGTGCATGTCTTCGATGATCCTGAGGTCATAGTGGAGGATCGTCTTGCCGACGGTGCACACCAGGATCGGGGGTTCGTGGTCTTCGTCTTTGTGCATGAGGATCTGGGAACCGAGGCTGGGCGTGTAGAGCACCCAGGGGTCATCTGCGGTGCCGGTTCCGGTGAAGTCGGCCTTCGTCATGTCATGTCCTCCATCTCGGTAACAATTTGGTTACCATAGCGGGAGGAGGAGACCCATGAGATTCAGCATCACCCGGTCGATCCCGGACATGACCGACTCGTTCCAGCAGTTCGCAGACGGGCTCAAGGCTGCTGCCGAAGCGAGATGACACCCGCGGCGCAGCCAGACCCGTTTGCAGCTCTAGGCGATGTCCACCGGCGGGCCATCGTGGAGGTTCTTGCCAAGGGGGAGAAATCGGTGCAGGAGTTGGCAGGCGTTCTGCCGATCAGCAGGCCGGCGGTGTCACGTCATCTTCGGCTCCTCAAGGATGCCGGTCTGGTCAGCGACCGACCTGATGGAGTGAAGAGGCTCTATCGGCTCGAGGACGCCGGGATCTCCGAAGCCCGCGCCTTCATGGAACAGGTGTGGGGCTCGGCGGCGGCGAGGTTCAAGATTGCCGCCGAGAACACGGATGACAAATAGTGGACCCCATCGTCGTCGAATTCGAAGTCGAAGCCACGACGGAGCACGCGTTCTCGATATGGACAGAGGGATGTGCCCTCTGGTGGCCCCGATCACATAGCATGAGCCAAGCCGACCGCTTCGACGTCGTATTCGAACCATTCCAGGGTGGACGGGTCTACGAGAGGGGCGCCGATGGCGCCGAACACGACTGGGGCGAGGTCGTCGTCTGGGAGCCACCCCATCGGGTCGAATACTGGTGGCACATCTTCTTGGACCGGGACCGAGCGACGAGAGTCACGGTCAACTTCACCTCGATTGGGTCGTCGACGATCGTGCGTCTGGAGAACTCCGGTTTCGAAGTGTTTGGCGATGACGCTCCCGAGCGGGCGGAACGGGTAGGCGGCGCCTGGCAAGTGATCACCGAGCGCTACCGCGAGAACGTCTAATCACTTTGCCGTGACCCGTAGCAATAAGGCTCCCAGGAGCCCTGAGATGAGTGACCCGGCCAGGATTCCGACCCGAGCCATATCGGCTAGAACGCGGTTGTCGAAAGCGAGGTTGGTGATGAACAGCGACACGGTGAAGCCGATTCCGGCCAACAGTGCCAGACCGACGATGTGCCTCCAGGTCGTGCCCTGAGGGAGGCGGCCCCATCCGAGTCGGACTGTCAGGAGACTGAAGAATGTGATCCCCACGAACTTTCCGATCACAAGGCCAAGGGCAACCCCCAGTGCCACCCGGTCGAGAAGCATGTCAGCCAGATCGGTGTCCCGGATGGCTACTCCAGCGTTGGCCAGGGCGAATAGCGGCACGATCACGAACGACGACCACGGGACCAGCCGGTTCTCCAGCCGGTTCAAGGGAGGGATTGACTCCCGAGCCAGGTCGGCGAGCAGCTCGGCTTCGTGGTCTGACTTCTCCTCGTCCTCAGGCGTGTCGCCCATCGGATATGTGTCGAGGATCTCCCTCGCCTTCTCCTCGAGCTCGTCGGCCGAATACAGCGACCTTGCCGGAGTCAGGAAACCAAGCGCCACACCAGCGAGAGTGGCGTGTATTCCTGACTCGAGGGTCGCCAGCCAAACGAGGCCGGCCATGGGCACGTAGAAGACCAAGGAACGCACCCCCGCTCGCTGGCCACCCCAGACAACGGCAAGCCCCGCCACCGCTAGTGCGAGCCACCCCGGAGATAGATCCGATGTGTAGAAGAGGGCGATCACCAAGATCGCGCCCAGGTCGTCAGCGATCGCCAACGCCAAGATGAAAACCCTGGCGGCGGCAGGCACCCGACTTCCGAGAAGAGCGACGACCCCGAGGGTGAACGCGATGTCGGTCGCCATCGGGATCCCCCAGCCTGCGGCAACCTCAGGCCCGAGTCCAGACGTGATCCAAAGATAGATCAGAGCGGGAACTGCCATCCCGCCCAGAGCGGCGAACGCCGGCAACGCAGCGGCCTTCGAATCCCTGAGCTCGCCAACCACGAGCTCCCTCTTGATCTCCATGCCGACCACGAAGAAGAAGACGGCCATCAGCCCATCGTTGATGAAATGGCCGAGTGTCTCGTTGACTTCGACCGGGCCCACCGCAAACACCAACCGCGTCTCGTCGAAGACTTGGAAGTAGCTGTCGGACCATGGCGAGTTGGCCCACACCAACGCCACCAGGGCTGCAACCAAGAGGACGACCCCCGACGAGGCCTCTGTGCTGGCAAACCGAGCGAACGGCTGGACGAAGGTCCGGGGAACGAACCCACCGGAGCTAGCCCAGGTGGAGTGCCGAGGGTCGAACGTCATCAGGAATCCCCCCAAGGAGGCTGCATGTATCTGGTCGCGGCCATGAATCTCCTGACTGCCGACCAGACTTCCCGGCGCACCTGAGACGCGATGACAATATCAGCACAGGCAGCGGGGCCCGGCCGAACCCACACGCATCACATGATTTGACAATACTGTGTGACACACAGTATTATCCGCTTGACATGATAGATCAGGACCTGCTGGCCACGCTCCGACAGGAGCTGCGACGGGGCTCGGTGGTGCTGGTGTGCCTCCTTGCCCTTCGTGACCCCAACTATGGGTACGCCCTCTTGGGGATCCTGGAATCGGCCGGGGTGGAGACGGACGCCAACACGCTCTATCCGCTCCTCCGCCGTCTCGAGCGCCAGGGCTTGGTCAGCAGTGACTGGGTCACCGACGACCCGCGACCTCGCAAGTACTACCGGACCACTGACAGCGGCAGTGAGGTCGCCGGCCTGCTGCTCGACGACTGGTCGGCGATCAGTGCGTCCATCGAACACTTCAAACCCGGAGGCAGAAGATGAGTGAGATCAAGGAGCGATACGTAGCCACCGTGCTCAATTCGATTCCCGAGAGCCGTCGCAGCGACGTCGACCGGGAATTGAGGGCTGCCATAGACGACGCGGTCGAGGCCAGGGTCGAGGAGGGTGAGGAGCAATCGGCCGCGGAGACGACCGTCCTCACCGACCTCGGTGATCCGGCCCGCCTCGCCGCCGACTACTCAGACCGCCCGCTCTATCTGATCGGTCCTCGCTTCTACCTGCCCTGGTTGCGGGTGATGCGCAAGCTGCTCGCCGTCATCCCACCCCTCGCCAGCATGGTCGCGCTAGTCGTCCAACTCCTCACCGGGGAAGGGGTCGTCGAAGCGATCCTCAGCGGTCTCTGGGCGGGATTCATCACAGCAGTGAACGTGGTGGCCTGGACGACTCTGGGCTTCGCGGTGGCGGAGCGGGCCGACGAGACCTCAGCCGCCGACCTCGAGCCTCTGACCCGGTGGTCGCTTGACCGCCTGCCGAGGGTGCCCGATCGGCAGTTCAACCCCGGAGAGGTGATCGGCTCGATGGTGGGGATCGCCGTCATGTTCGTCCTGATCTTCAGCCTCCGGAACGTCAACTTCGCGTTCCTGGACCCTGACGCGTGGGACCTGGGCATTCCGGTGCTGCTTGGTCTGTTGGCCTTCTCGTTCATGCTCACCCTGGTGAAACTCCGCGTCGGGAAGTGGTCGTACGCACTGGCTACCGTCAATGCAATCCTGAACCTCGGGTTCGCCGGATGGTGGGTCTGGGTCCTGGGCGGAGGGCTGTTCAACAAGGGCTACTTCGACGACCTGGCCGCCTCTGACTGGCTGACGATATCGGTCAGGATCACCTTGGCGATCGTCGTGGCGATCTGCGTCTGGGACGCCTACAAGGGATTCGTCGGGGCGGGACGGGCCAGAGGTAGGACC
>JALYNX010000021.1 GCA_030772935.1 Actinomycetota bacterium
GAGCAAGGCACCGATGCTTCGCAGCTCTGAAGCAAGGAACAGTGTTGAAAGCTGAATACCCAGCCCCACCAGGATGCACCCGACCAATGCGCCATAGGCCGTGCCCAGACCGCCGAGGATCACCCCGGCGAATAGAAGCAGGAGGATCTGGGAGCCAACGTCCCACCTGATCACGTCCGACTGGCCGAGCAGCACACCACCAAGCGCCGCCAAGGCGGCTCCGGCGACCCAAACCCAGCGTATGACCCGCTGCACGTCGATCCCCGACGACTCGGCCAGATCACGGTCATCCGACACCGCCCGCATAGCTCGTCCCGCTCGGGTCAGCTGGAGCGTGAGCCCGACACCGATCAAGGCAACTAGGGCCACTGTCATCGCGATGATGTCCTTGTAGGTGACTGCGATCGGTCCGATGGCGATCGCTTGCTGACCGGCATAGCTCCGGAAGAAGCGCCCGGTACCGCCGAACAAATAGAGATAGATGTATCGGATCAGGATCGACAGGCCGATCGTTATCACCATTTGGGCGATCAGGCCCGTTCCACGGCGACGGAGCCGGGCGAACACACCCGCATCCGCCGCCCAGCCGAGGAGCCCGCCGAGGATCACCGCAATCAGGGCGGCGCTGATCAAATCGACCGGGCCGCCGAGGATCCACGGCCAACCCGCGGTGAAGGCGAACAAAGACGACACCCCAAGGACATTGAAGAAGTAGGCGACCAGCATTCCCCAGGTGACGAGCTCGGCGTGGGCGAAATTGACCAGCCCAGTGGTGCCGAAGATCAGAGAGAGCCCGATGGCGGCCATTGCCAGGAACAGACCGAGCTTGACCCCATCGACCGACAACTGGAGCACCCGGCGAAGGGTGATATCGGTGCCACTCGCTCCCCCTCTACCCTCACCCACGACGAGCTGGAAGATCACAGTCGCGAAACGGCCGGCCTGGACATTTGCCTCCCGCCTTACTTCACCTTCATTGGGGAGGCTCGTCCCCTCGGGGATAGTCGAGGCGTCGATCTCGACCTCGTAGATCCCGGGAGCTGTCAGTGGGATCTCCGCAATACCGTCGGCGTTGGTGACTTCGCTCCCCAGTTCGGCACCGCTCTGATCAAAAAACCGGACTCCGACCCCTTCCACCGGTTCTCGTTCATCAGCCTCAGGGTCATCAGCGAGGACCCGGGCTCGCACTCCTTGCTCATCCTCCTGCGCCACGCCGACGGAAGGGAGCAGCCACAGCGCGGATGTGGTCGTCAACAGGAGCAAGAGAGAGATCGTGGGCCGGAAGTCCCGTGACGTGGCGCGACCTGAAGTTGAGCTTTTTCGCCACCTCACAGACGGTGAATGTACCCGACGCAAACAGGCGAGGTCGGGGAAAGCAACGGGATGTCGATTCGGGGTCGGACGGTCCCCGGAGTGGAGTGCCTACTTCTCGTGTCCCGGGTCTTCGGCCAACTCCTCGGTGATGACCCGCATCTCCTGGGTGTCGAACAGCCTGGTCTGGTCGGGGTGACGTCGGCGGATTCCGGCGATGCGATCAGGCGGCTCGGTGAACTCGATCATGTGCCTGCTCGCCTCGCCCCAGGTCTCCCCGAGTACCCGAGTCCTCCACAAATGACCCACAACGATCCTGATCGCGGCCGTCATCGGCACCGCGATCAGGACCCCGAGCAGACCGGCAACCGAACCGCCGATGATCAGGGCGAGGACAATCACCAGAGGTGACAGATTGACCCGGGTTCGCTGCACCAGGGGGGTGATCACATGGTTGTCCACCTGTTGGATCCCGGTGAAGATCAACACCGCCACGATCGCCTGACCCGGGTCCCCGTTGAGCAGGGCCACCAAGGCTCCCAGCGCCCCGCCCACAACGGGCCCGAGGAAGGGGATCAGATTGAGGAACCCGGCAAGGATCCCGATGATCAACCAGAAGGGAAGGTCGATCAGCATCATGCCGAGACTGGAGGCAATGCCGACGATGACCGACACCAGCAGCTGGCCTCTGACGAAAGAGCCCATTGCGGTGCTCACCTGTCCGGCGACGTACGCGGTCTCCTCGCGGTGTCGGGGCGGGGTGATGCCGAGTGAGTTGGCCTTGAATCGCTCCAGGTCGATCAGGATGTAAATGGCAAGCACCGGAGCGAGAACGATCACCACGACGGCCTCGGTGACGCCGCGTATCACCTGACCGGCCCCAGCCCCGAATCCGAGCAGGAGGTTCTGCACGGTTTCCTGATTCGCGGGATCATTGAGCCAGTCCTCGATCGCCTGCTGGCTGAGGATCTCGTCCACATCAAGACCGAGCCTCGCACCCGCATCTCGAGCCCATTCGATCCCAGACAGGTACAGGTCGGGAAGCTGCTGGCCCAACTCCTCGGCCTGAAGCCTGATCGTGGGAAGGACCAGGGAGATCATTGCCACGATCAGGACGACCACGGCCAAAAATGCGAGAAATACCGCGAGGATTCTCGGGATGCGGATCCGCTGAAATGCCCTGACCATCGGCTCGAGGAGAAAGACCAGCCCGGCGGCGAAGGCGATGGGGAGCCAGATCACTCGCACCGCCCCGGCGACGATCAGAAAGACGTAACCGAGGGCCAGCGCTCCTACGACGGTCCACACAGTGAGAGCTAGCCGTTGGAGCCGGTCAGAGGGCACGGTCGGAGTGTAACTAGTGCTCGGTGATGGCCAGGGTGGACCCCTCCGAGACCGAGATCACCCAGCCTCCGGTCCCGGATGGCGACTCCCAGCCATCGGTTGTCTCTGTCCAACCCTGCGGAACCTCGGCAATACCGACCACCCGCACCGCCGACCCGTCGGGCACCTCGATCTCGAAGGTCCCGGAGACCGACACCGGTGTCTCGCCCACCGGTGGGCCCAGCCGCAGCGACCCCCCGCCTTCCACCTGGAGCTCGGTGACCTGTAAAGCCGTGAGGTCTGCTGATAGCACACCACCTAGAGACAGTGCCCAAGTCGGGGCAGGGTCCAGCTCCAGGGTCCATCCCGCAAACGTGTACAACCCGGGATCCGGAACCGGCTCGAGAACCACCGCCATCGACGCTCCCTGAGTTCTTTCCACCGCCTCAGGAAGTCCGATATCACCACCGGTGCGAATCGGCAGCACCGCATACAAGTA
>JALYNX010000022.1 GCA_030772935.1 Actinomycetota bacterium
CGAGCCGCTGGAACAACCCGGAGGTCCCCTCTGTGTTGGATGCGATCAGGAAGACCGCCGTGGCCAGACCAACCGCAAACGAAACCATCGCCCAACGGGACAAACCTCGTCGTCGAAACGTCAAGGCGGCCAGGGGAGCACTGACTACAAGGGACAAATAGACGAGAGACGCAAAGCCTCCATGCAGGAAATCGGTACCAGCTGAACGGCCTTCCGGTGTGAGCATCACCCCGAACACAAAGAGTGCGTTGAGGGCGAGCGCCACAGAAGCCGCATTGCCGATCACACGTCGGAGCGGCCAGGCTGCGGTCCCCACGCCGACAGCGAACGCCGCAAAACCGAGGTTCATCAGCATCCGCGAAGGAGCGTCGACCGCGGCCAGACTGCTGATGTGGTCCGTGAACGGCGAATAGCCAGAAACCATGAAGCCGGCCAACAACCACGACATGATGAACAAACCGGGTCCCCATATCGCCCCAGCCGCGAACCAGCGGTCACTTGGCCTGGCCAACATCGATACAGCCAACCAGGCCGAGGACGACGGCGTACGCTTATGAGCTGGTCACTACCGAAGGAGCAGAAATGGGAGACGTCCTCGCGACAATCGTTTGGGGCCTATTGGCCGGAATCATCATCGGTCCTTTGGCTCGTCTGGTGATGCCCGGCAAGCAGAACATTTCGCTGATCATGACCATCGTCATCGGAGCGGTCGGCGCCATCGCCGGCGGATTCATCGCCGATGCCCTGGAGGTCGGCACCACCGACGGGATCGACTGGATCAAGCTCGCGATCCAGGTCGGGGTGGCGGTTGTCGCTGTCCTGCTCTTTGGCTCGATGGGCGGGCGAAGAAGCACGAACCCGTAGTCGAGGACTTCAGACCTCTTCGAGGACTTTCTCCATCACCTCGTCGTCGATGTCGTAGTTGGAGAACACCGCCTGCACGTCGTCCAGCTCGTCCAGGGCGTCGATCAGACGCAACAGCTTTCGGG
Organism: Actinomycetota bacterium; assembly: GCA_030772935.1. Taxonomy (GTDB): domain Bacteria; phylum Actinomycetota; class Acidimicrobiia; order Spongiisociales; family ZC4RG35; genus JALYNX01. The sequence goes on from JALYNX010000022.1 coordinate 990, forward strand.
CCTCACCTTCAGCCACCGGAACCGTGGTCGATGGGAGTTGGGTGATGTCGGCCGATTCGAGCTGCAAACCGCCGGCCTCCAGGGCCGAACGGACCTTCTGCAGATCCCCGGGAGCGGTAACGACTTCGAACCATCCGTCGCCAACGTCGTGGACGTCCTCGGCTCCAGCCTCGAGCGCGGCCAACAAGACTTCGTCCTCTGAGCCTTTGGCCTCGATCAGGCCTTTCTGGCTGAAGAGGTAACCCACCGAACCCGGCTCGCCCAGGTTCCCACCGCTGCGGGTGAACGTCGATCGCACGTCCGAAGCAGCTCGATTCCGGTTGTCGGTGAGGATCTGAACGTAGAGCGCCACTCCCCCAGGCCCATAGCCCTCGTACCAGATCTCCTCGTATTGGGCGCCGGCCACCTCGCCGGTTCCCCGCTTGATCGCGCGGTCGATGTTGTCGTTCGGCATCGAAGCGGCTTTGGCCTTGTAGACCGCAGTGGCCAGAGTCGGGTTGAACTCCACGTTCCCGCCGCCCTCGCGTGCCGCGATCTCGATTGCCTTGGCCAGCTTCCCGAACAGCTTTCCCCTGGCCGCGTCCTGACGACCCTTGCGATGCTTGATGTTTGCCCATTTGGAATGTCCGGACATCTCGACCTCAGATCAGATCCAACAGCATCTGATGGATGCGCCCGTCGCCGGTGAGCTCGGGGTGGAACGAGGTCGCCAGCAAGCGATCCTGACGCACCATCACCGGGTGCTCGCCGACCGACGCCAGCACTTCGACTTCGGACCCTACCTTCTCGACCCACGGCGCCCGGATGAAAACGGCGGGGAACGAAGAGGTCAGACCCTCGATGTCGAGATCAGCTTCGAACGAGTCGTTTTGGCGACCGAAGGCATTGCGTCTCACCACCACGTCGAGAACCCGGAGTAACGGCTGGTCGCCCTCGGTGATGGATCCTGAGAGCAAGATCATCCCGGCACACGTTCCGTACACCGGCAGACCCTCTCCGATCGCAACCCGCAAGGGATCGAGAAGACCGAACCGCACCGCCATTTTGCCGATCGTCGTCGACTCACCGCCGGGAATCACCAGGGCATCGAGCGACTCGAGTTGCTCCGGCTTTTTCACCGGCACCGGGGTCACCCCGAGCGACTCGAGAATCCCGAGATGCTCACGAACGTCCCCCTGTAGGGCGAGGACGCCGACGGTGGTCATCTCACCAGCCTCGACCGGCCAGGCGCTCCGTCTCGCTAAGTGTCCCCAACTCGATTCCGGGCATCGCCGCCCCCAGGCCCCGGGAGACCTTGGCCACGACCTCGGGCTCGTTCCAGAATGTCGTCGCCTCGACGATGGCCCGAGCGTATGCCTCCGGGCTGGAGCTCTTGAAGATGCCGGAGCCGACGAAGACACCGTCCACCCCCAAGGACATCATGAGGGCAGCGTCAGCCGGGGTTGCGATGCCCCCTGCAGCGAAGTTGACCACCGGAAGCTTGCCCGTCGCTGCCACCTCGCGGATCAGGTCGTGGGGAGCCCGATGATCACGGGCGGCCGACATCAGTTGGGCGTCGTCCATCGTGGTCAAGGCGCGGATCTCGTTGGTCACGGTGCGCATGTGGCGAACCGCCTCGACCACATTCCCCGTCCCCGCCTCACCCTTGGTGCGAACCATGGCGGCGCCTTCCCCAATGCGGCGCAAAGCCTCTCCCAGGTTGCGGGCTCCACAGACGAACGGAGTGGTGAATGCCCATTTGTCGACGTGGTGCTCTTCGTCAGCCGGGGTCAGGACCTCGGACTCGTCGATGTAGTCGACCCCGAGCGCCTGGAGGATGGCGGCTTCCGCAAAGTGACCGATCCGGCACTTGGCCATCACGGGGATGGTCACCGAGGCCTGGATCTCTTCGATCTTGGTCGGGTCGGCCATCCTGGCCACCCCGCCGTCCTTGCGAATGTCAGAAGGGACCCGCTCCAGGGCCATGACCGCCACGGCGCCGGCCTCTTCGGCGATTTTCGCCTCGTTGGCGTTGACGACATCCATGATGACCCCGCCCTTGAGCATCTCGGCCAGGCCACGCTTGACGCGATCGGTTCCGATTTCCACCAGCAAACTCCTTTTCTGAGCCCAAATGGTACAGCCTCGGGTCAGATTCCAATCGAGATTGCCCGCTGGTAGCAGTCGCGGTAGGCGTCGAGGACATTCGACCAATCGAAGCGCCGCACCGCCTCGCGTGCGGCTGCTCCGAGACGACTCGTTTCCCCATCATCGGCGAGCAGGCCATTGATTCCTTCCGCCAGTGCCGGCACATCACCCACGGGCACCAAGAGGCCGTCTCCGTCGAGCACCAGGCGAAAAGCGGGGAGATCGCTGGCCACCACGGCGCAACCGGCGGCCATCGCCTCGGCGATAACGATGCCAAAGCTCTCACCACCGGTGTTGGGCGCCACAAACACCGAGCTGGAAGCGAGTTGTCGGCGTTTCTCGGCATCGCTCACCAGACCCAAGTACCGAACTCGGGGCGGCGGATCCTCCCTCTCCGCCCCCATCACAACCAGCTCGGCGTGACGGTGCAGCTCCCTGACCCGGGGCCAGGCCCCGAGCAATAGATCGAGGCCCTTGCGCGGCTCGTCACGTCCCAGAAAGGCAACCCGTCCGGCCACCCGGCCCACGGGCAGTTCGTAGGTGCTGACATTGATCGCGTTGGGAATGATGACCGGCTCCCCCCAATCCGGAGGGAGGGCCTGGGCCGCCGGTTGGCTCACCGCGGTCAACACCGCCTTTCGCATCCGGGCGCCGAAGAAGGGGGCCCGTCGATAAGCGGACGGCACCCAATCTGGAGGGTCGGCGTGAAAAGTTGCGACCAGCGGTTTGTGGACGGTCAGGGCGATCCAACCGGTCAGTGGAACCGCAGGCTCGTGAACATGGATCACATCAACCCCCGCCAGGGCACGTCTGGTTCGAGCCCAGCTCAGCGGGCTCAGGGTGATTGGGACGATCGAGTCGTTGCCCCTCCAGAGCGTGGGGCGGCCCACGGGGACTGTGGTCTGGTCTCGACCTGGGCCGGACTGATAGGTCATCCTCCCCGGGCTTACCAAGACCACATCCTCACCCTGGTCGCGAAGCTTGGCGGCCAGCTCGGTGGTCAGCTGCTGAACGCCCCCGGGTAGCGACAGGTCATAGGGCGAAACGAGTCCGATCTTCACCGATTGCTCACTGGCGATCCGACGGCCAGTTCGGCACCACCAAATGCCATTGCTGGGGCGCCTCCGATATGAGCTTCTCCATCCTGTGGGCGAGCTCCTGCGTCATGGCCTGGACCTTTTCGGCGCGGGTTCCCTCCTCGGGGACCGGTATCGCGGATGTGATAACCACACGATGGCCTCTGCCCTCGAAATAGGTCGCGACCGGGAAGAGGGGGGCACCGGTACGAATCGCCAGGGTCGCCGGACCAGGCGGGAGCGTCGTCCTCTCCCCGAAGAACTCGACCTCCACGCCCCGCCCCTTCAGGTCGCGGTCCGCAAGCAGGGCAATCGCCTTGTTCGCCTCGAGTGCAGCCTCGAGTTTTCGCATCACCTCGCCACCTCCGGTGGCCAGGATGATCTCTATCCCAAAATGCGCCCTCATCTTGGTGAACCAATTCGTGATCCGTTTGTTGGCCAACTGCTCGGCCACCGCGACGATGGGAATCCCCTCCAGCACCGCGACCGGAGCAGCAACCTCCCAATTCCCGACATGGGGAAGGGCGAAGACCATCCCGGTTCCCGCGTCGTGAGCGGCAATCGCGAGGTCGAGGCCCTCCACCTGGGTGTGGCTTCGCAACTCGCGAACTCGCCGAGGCCGAGCCCAGAACGCCTCGGTCCAGTATCGGCCGTAGGAGATCATGACTGCCCGGGCCGCCGCGCTGACATCCACCCCGTCGCCGAGGACACGACGCATGTGTCGCTCGGCCATGCGCCGGCGCTCCCCTGCCGCCAGATGCCAGAACCACCCGTAGATCTCCCCGAACCGGCGCGCCGCGCCGCCAGGAAGCAAACCAATGAGACCGACACCAGCTCGAAGAGCCAGAAACCCGAGATAGGCCCTCACTCGAATGAACGGTAGGTGTTGATGAAGCGAACGAGGGCGGTAAGCCAGACCAGCACCACAAATGCCCAGAGCATGGGCTCGATGAGGCCGAAGATGAGCCCGAGGCTGAACAACAGCACTCGCTCGGCGCGACCCATGAGGCCACCTCGCCCGTCAAACCCTTCGACCTCGGCGCGAGCTCGCATGTACGGAACCAACATCGCTCCACCGATCGCCAGCACGATGAGCAAGAGCTCCCGGGGGTACCCAGCTCGGAAGAAGCCCAGACCGGCGAAAGCCGCGATCTCCCCCATCCGGTCGAAGGCTGAGTCGAGGAAGGCACCCCGTGCTGAAACCATGCCTGAGGCCCTGGCCACCGAGCCGTCGAGCCCATCGAGGAGGGCCCCGGCGAGCACTAGCGCAGCGCCCGACCTGGGAAACCCATTGCCGATCATCACCGAGCCAACGATGACAATGGTCAGCCCGAGGAAGGTTACGACGGTCGGGGTGACGCCGATCGAGGCGAGTGCCTTGCCGATTGGCTCCAGAAACCGGGTTACGCGGGGACGTACCCGCATGTCGATCACGACCCAGCAAAGTAGCAGGCACCCGGGAAACCTGCCCTACGCCAGGGTTAGGATCGTCGCCTCACCCTTGAAGAAGGAGGTCCTGTGGTTCCTGAAAAGGTGCGCAACGTGGCGCTAGTCGGTCATGGCGGGAGCGGCAAGACCACCCTCGCCGAAACTCTCCTCTTTGTCGCAGGTGCGACCAGCCGTCGCGGTTCTGTCGAGCAGGGGACGACGATTCTCGACCACGAGCCCGAGGAGATCGAGCGCGGCATCTCGCTGGGGTTGGCGGTGGCCAGCTTCGAATGGCAGGGGCACACCATCAACCTGATCGACACACCGGGCTCCGGCGACTTCTCCGGCGATGCCCGAGCGGCAATCAAGGCCGCCGACCTTGCACTTTTCGTAGTTTCAGGTGTCGACGGGATCGAGGTCCAGACCGAGCAGTTGTGGAAGGTGGCCGCCGAAGAGGGGATCGCGCGTGCGGTTGTGGTCACCAAACTCGACCGCGACCGCTCCTCGTTCGGGCGCACTCTGGACCAGTTGCGGGAGGCGTTTGGAAAGGCGATCGCACCGATCCAAGTCCCGATCGGCGCCGAAGACGGACTGACCGGCGTGGTCCGGGTTGCCTCCGAACGGGCCTACGACTACTCCGGAGGGGCAAAGACCGGATCCGAGATCCCGCTGCCTGCGGACGTCGAGAACCTGGTCCATTCAGCACACATCGCTCTCGTTGAAACGGTTGTCGAGACCGACGACGACATGTTGGAGGCCTACCTGGAGGGCACCGAGCCGACACGAGAGAAGATCGTCGAGACCATCCACCACGGCATCCTGGACGGGACCATCCACCCGGTCCTGGTGGCTTCTGCAGAAAAGATGATCGGGATCGACCTCGTCGCCGAGTTCATCACTGACTACGGCCCCCATCCGCTGGAGCGCCCCATCCCCCGGCTCTCCTCAGGCGACAGTTTCGCACCTGCCACCGATGGCCCGGTGCTCGCTTATGTCTTCAAAACCGTCTCCGATCCCTTCGTCGGCCGAATCTCGATGTTCCGCATCTTCTCAGGCACGGTCAAGGCCGACCAGGAGCTCGAACTGGCGCGCGGGGGCAAAGTCCGCCTCCACAATCTCTTCAGACTTCAGGGGAAGGAACACCACGACGTGGCCGACCTCCCCGCCGGAGGCATCGGAGCAGTGGCGAAGCTGGAGAACGTCAAGGTCGGGGACACGATCCGCTCCCCGGGACTGAATGCCGTGATCGACCCGGTCGTCTACCCGAGGCCGGTGGCCGAGTTCGCGATCACCCCGGTGTCGCATCACGATGAGGAAAAGCTCTCAACAGCTCTGCATCGGATCGAAGAAGAAGACCCCACGGTCCGGATCGAAAGACGACCGGGCACCGGGGAGACCATCATCGCCGGGCTCGGTGACAGCCATCTCGACGTCACCCTGGCCCGCATCCACCGCAAGTTCGGCGTCGAGGTGGTCTCGGCACTGCCGGTCATCCCCTATCGGGAGACCATCACCACCTCGGGCCAGGCAGAGGGCAAGCACAAAAAGCAGAGCGGTGGGCGCGGCCAGTTCGGTGTCGCCTTCGTCAAGTTCGCCCCATTGCCCCGGGGCTCCGGATATCAGTACATCGACTCGATCAAAGGCGGGTCCATACCCCGTCAGTTCATACCGGCTGTCGACAAGGGGATCCAGGAATCGCTGAGGCGGGGCATCCTCGCCGGATACCCGGTCATCGACATCTCCGCTGAAGTGTTCGACGGTAAATACCACACGGTCGACTCTGACGAGATGTCGTTCCGGATGGCGGGGATCCAGGCCGTCAAGGCGGCGGCGCAGACCCTGCGCCCGATCCTGCTCGAACCGGTCATGAAGGTGACGATCAGTGTCCCGGAGGACTACCTCGGGGACGTCATGGGCGATATCAACTCGAAGCGGGGCCGGGTGTTGGGTATGGAAGGTGAGGGGAACCTGAGATACGTCGTGGCCCAGGTCCCGATGGCTGAGATCCAGCAATACGCCGCTGAGCTGCGATCATTGACCTCAGGACGGGGTAGTTTCGAGGTGGAATTCGATCACTACGCAGAGGTGCCCCAGCATGAGGCACAAACTGTGATCGCAGCGGCCCGGCCCTCGGACGACTGATCGAGCCCAGGAAAGGATTGGCAATGGAAGATGCGGTTCTCCGCTACGGAGGCAAAGAACTCGACCTTCCCACCGTGTCAGGCACGGTGAGCGAAACCGGGATGGAGATCGCAGGCATCCGATCCAAGCTGGGGCTGATCACCATCGACCGCGGGTTCTCCAACACCGCCGAGGGCACCTCATCGGTCAGCTATGTCGGGGGGGAGGAAGGGGTCCTCAGCTATCGAGGCTATCCCATCGAGCAGCTGGCAGACCAGGCTTCCTTCCTCGAGGTCGCCTACCTCCTCCAATACGCGGAGCTCCCGACCAAAGACCAGCTCGACGAGTACGAAGAGAGCATCACGCGTCACACCCTGCTCCGCGAAGACGTGAAATACCTGTTTGAAGCCTTTCCCCATTCGGCGCATCCGATGCAGATCCTGGCCTCGGCGACATCCGCCCTCGCCACCTACTACCCCGACGCCCTCGATCCCCTCAACGAGGAGTCGGTCGACATCAGCGCCCGCCGCCTGATCGCCAAGACCCCAACGATGATCGCCTGGTCTTACAAATACCGGATGCATCAGCCTTACGTCTATCCCGACAACGAACTCGACTACGCATCGAACTTCCTCAAGATGATGTTCTCGGTTCCGGCTGAAGACTTTCAGCCCGACCCGGTCATCGCCAAGGCCCTCAACATGTTGCTGATCCTGCACGCCGACCACGGCCAGAACTGCTCGTCCTCGGCGGTCCGCCTGGTGGGATCAGGTCAGGCGAACATTTTCAGCTCGGTGTCGGCCGGGATTCACGCTTTGTCCGGCCCCCTCCACGGCGGAGCCAACGAGGCGGTCCTGGCCATGCTGGAGATGATCGTCGCCGATGGCGGCGACGTGGCGAGCTGGGTGAGCCGGGCCAAGGACAAGGATGACCCGTTCCGTTTGATGGGCTTCGGCCATCGCGTCTACAAGAACTTCGACCCGCGGGCGAGGATCATCAAGCAATCAACGGACGAGGTGCTGGAGGCCTTGGGGGTCGACGATTCATTGCTCGACGTTGCCCTGCAACTCGAAGAGGTGGCCCTCTCCGACGACTACTTCATCAGCCGCAAGCTCTACCCCAACGTCGACTTCTACTCGGGGATCCTCTACCGAGCGATGGGCTTCCCCATCGACATGTTCACCGTCCTATTCGCCCTGGGACGTCTCCCCGGCTGGATATCTCAGTGGCGCGAACTGATGTCCGATCCCGAGACCAAGATCTTCAGGCCTCGCCAGGTCTATGTCGGCGCGGCTCCCCGAGACTTCGTCGCCCTCGACGAACGCTGACTCAGACTTCGGGAACGGCCTCAACATAAGGCTCCTCGGCCACCTCACCGGTCACCGCGTCGACAATCACCAAAGCACGTTGATCCGGCGGTTCGGCCGCCGAATAGAGAACAACACTCCACCTCGGCACCGAGCGAAGCCCGCGAAACGTGACCGCAGCCGACGCATGCCCAACCGGGAAGTCGACGGCTGACCCGGCGATGGCAAGCGCCTTGTGCTCGTCGATATTCAGCGGCCACGCTGCGCTGAATTGCCACAGCGCGAGGGCGGCGAATCCCAACGCTGGGATCCATCCATCGTCGAGGAGGACGACGGTGAGGGCGGCACCAACGACGAACACCCACCCGGCGATTCGACGACGCATCGGAGTTGGAAACCGATAAGGGCCGACCACGTTGGAGTCCAGCCCCTCCTCTATCGAAACGGCATCAGCCAGATCACGCTCGATGTGGATTCCTTCCCGGTCGACGCGCGGCGATTCGGAATCGGTCACTGCGGTTTCCTTGCAAGATCCACAAGGCGATTGGCGGCCTCGATCAGTGGGATCCCACGGGTATCGCGGTCCTCGCCGTACATCCGAAGCCCGACGGTCGAGTCCAGGACATCCTGATCCCCGACCACGATCACAGCCGGGTGCTTTTGACTGAGGGCGCGTCGGATCTTCTCCCCAACGGTTTCCTCGCTGTTGTCCACGTCGACCCGAAGCCCGGGATCGCGAAGCTTGGCCGCCACCGAGCCGGCGTATTCATGATGGCGGTCGGCCACCGGGATGACCGATACCTGGACCGGGGCCAGCCACATCGGGAAGGCACCTGCATAGTGCTCGACCAGGACTCCCATGAATCGTTCGATCGACCCGGCCTTGGCGCAGTGGATCATGTAGGGGCGCTCCTGGATGTTTCCTGAGGCCGTGTATTCCAAGCCGAACCTCTCGGGGAGGGTGAAATCGAGCTGCACGGTGGAGATCTGCCACCGTCTGCCGATCGCGTCCTTGACGTGGACATCGATCTTCGGCCCGTAGAAGGCTCCTTCCCCCTCGGCGATCCGGTACTGGACCCCCTTGAGCTTGAGCGAGTCCTCGAGTGCCTTCTCGGTCTCCTTCCACATTGACTGCTCTCCCACCGACTTCTCCGGCTGGGTGCTCAAGTCGGCTTCGAACTCGGTGAATCCAAAGTCACGAAGCCAGGTGAGCACGAAGTCGAGATGGAGATCGAGCTCGGCGGGAAGCTGGTCATGGGTGCAAAAGGTGTGCGAGTCGTCCTGGGTGAACCCTCTTGCCCGCAACAGACCGTGGACCACTCCGGATTTCTCGTATCGGTAGACACTGCCCAACTCCGAGAGACGGATCGGAAGGTCGCGATAGGAACGACCCTTGCTCTTGTAGACCAAGACGTGGAAGGGGCAGTTCATCGGTTTGACCCGGTATTCCTGCTCGTTGTCGAGCTCCATCCCCGGGTACATGTTCTCTTCGTAGTAATCGAGATGACCCGACGTCCGCCACAGCTCCGACCTGGCGAGATGCGGCGTGAAGACGAAGTCGAACCCGAAACGCTCATGAAGGGTTCGGCTGTGGTCTTCGATGGTCTTGCGCAGCATGCCGCCCTTGGGATGCCAAACACTGAGACCCGAGCCCAGTTCGGTGGGAAAGCTGAACAGGTCGAGCTCAGGGCCGAGCTTGCGGTGATCCCTCTTCTCGGCCTCCTCCAGCCGGTTGAGATGCTCTTCGAGCTGGGACTTCGACGGCCAGGATGTCCCATAGATCCGCTGTAGTTGCTCCCGGTTCTCGTCGCCACGCCAATACGCGCCCGAGCTCCGCAGCAATTTGAAGGCTGGGATCCGTCCCGTGGAGGGGAGATGAGGGCCCCGACACAAGTCGGCGAAACCGAGATTCCGATAGACGGTTACCTCTTCGCCAGCGGCGCCCTCGGCGGGGTCGACTGCCTCGATGATCTCCTTCTTGAACGGATGCTTGGCGAAGATCTCGAGCGCTGCCTCCCTGGATACCGCTTCTTTCACAAAGGGCTGATCGGCGGCGATGATCTCCTTCATCCTCTGCTCGATGATTTCCAGATCGTCAGGAGTAAACGGGTGATCGACCTTGAAGTCGTAGTAGAACCCGTCCTCGATGGCAGGCCCGATTGCGAAAGTGGAGCCCTCGAAGAGCCCGAGCACCGCTTGGGCCAGAACATGAGCCGAGGAATGGCGAAGAATTTCGAGACCCTCGGGGGTGTCCAGTGTCACCACGGAAAACTCCCCGTTTTCCCCAATTGGACGGGACAGGTCGACCAGTTCCCCGTTGAGCTTGGCCGCAACGGCGGCCTTGGCCAGCCTGGGCCCTATCGACTCGGCGATTTCCAACGCAGTGGCCCCGTCGGCGTGTTCGACGACCTTTCCGTCTGGATAACGAAGCTCTATTGGCACGGGTGATATCTCGCTAGCCTGAAGCGGGCCAGAGGCTAATTGCCTGTCGGAGCAGTCTGGCCGGTGTTATCAGCAACGAGGGGAAATCAGGGCATGGATGCACGAGAGTTGGTTGCGAGTCTTCATCCGACTGGGACCGTTCGAGAGCTTTCATCAGGGGCAAACAAGGTTTTTCGCATTCTCGAAGCCGAGAATCAGAGCTCGATCATCAAGGTCTACCCGGTCGCGTCACGTGAGCGCCGGGAGCGTCATGCCCTCGAGGCCCTGGTCGCAGCCCCGTCGGTGCCCCGGATCCTCAATCACGGGCTCGAAGGCGAGATGGCCTGGCTCAAGACGACAGACGGCGGGCACTGGAACCTCTCCAACCTTCCCAAGAACCTCGATTCGGTGGAATCGTCAGGCGCTGCCTTGCGCGGGATCCACACTTCAGGCGCCCAGATCACGAACCTCGCCGCGGGAATCGACTCCGATTACGTGTTGAGTCACTATCGCTCCACCGTCGAGCGTCTCGGACGTTATCGCCGGCGCTTTGGGATGGAGCAAGTGGTCCTCGACAAAGCGCTGGAGCTGGAGCCTCCGCTGGCAACCGTGCCGGTTCCCGCCCACACCAAGCCGGTGTTGTCCAAATTCGTCCTGGACGAGGAGGGCAACGTCACCATCGTCGACTGGGAATGGGCCACCCTGGCGCCACCTGAGTGGGACCTGACGCTGGCGGTGTGGCAACTTGCACGCAACATAGGCGAAGACGCCGCCGCCGCTTTCCGGTCCGGTTACGGGGCTGAGTTGCCCGAAAGCCGTTACCGGCCGTGGGTCGCTTACCACTCCGCCATGATGATGCTCGAAGCCGCCGAGGTCCGAGAAGGCCGGTTGGGCAACCTCCAGTATCTCGTTGACGACCTCACCGAAGCGGTGCTCGGTACCTAAACCGCGAAATCCGCGAAAAGCAACGCTCTCTGTCATAGCCTCTTCTTGCTGGAGCAAGGAGGACGGACTGTGTTGGAAGCACTGGTTGCAGCAACCGCTACCACAGGTTTGTTCGCCCTGGCTAAGGGGATACGCGGCAACCAGCAGTACCGGGTCAGCCCGCAACTGCTGGTGAGCTCACGGGACGAGCGAGGCGACGATCTGCCATGCCCATGGTGTTATGGGCCCACCAAGGAGGAGGATTCCCGCTGCCAAGGGTGCGGCAACTCCTTCGGATGATCACAAAGGATGTCGGAAGACCGATTCGGACCAATCAGAAGCCGGAGATTCGATTTCGGCAAGTTCGGGCCTGGTTTCGACCCGGCGCAAAGACATTCAAGTAACGGTACCGAAAAAGACGATCACTGTCCTATGGTGACTCGGTGAACAGGGTAGGACTGGTTCTCGGGGGCGGGGGCATCACCGGCGCCGCCTATGAGATGGCGGCACTGATGACTATCCGGCTCGCCACCGGCTGGGAGCCAAACAACGCTGAGGTCGTCGTAGGGACCTCAGGTGGTTCTTTCGTCGCTGCGCTGCTGCGCAGCGACGAACTCACCCTCGACTCACTGGTGCTTCCGACCGATGACCGCGACGCCGTCGCAGGCCGGATCCGAAGTCATGTCTTCACCCCGGGCCCGGGTGTCCAGGTCGGCCAATGGGTGCGCCATGGGATCGTTCCTGGGATAAGAAACCCGGGTCTGACCCTTTTCATGGGCTCTCCTGCTCGATTTCACGCCGAAGGCCTCGCCCGCTGGGTGGTTTCACATGTCGGCGAGGAGAAGGCGGCAAATTGGCCGGACAAACCGACCGCGGTGGTCTCCTACGACGTCATGGATCGGAAACGGGTTGTGTTCGGATCGTCGTCCGCACCTGAGGTTGGTCTGGCCGACGCTGTGGCCGCATCTTCGGCCATCCCGTTGTTGTTCCGCCCCTACCCGATCGGTGGCCGAATCTATGTCGATGGGGGGGTGACTTCGGGCACCCACGCCGACCTGGTCCTGGGGTCGAGCCGACCGCTCGATCTGGTTCTCGTGCTCGCCCCCCTTGCCGCCGACGTGCAGCGGAAGCGCGCTCGATTCCACGAAAAGGTGTTCGATCGGGCCGGGCAGAGGTCTTTGACCGAGGAGATCCGACTGATCAAGGATGCATGGCCCGGCTGCGATGTCGTAGTCATCAGCCCCGCCCCATCGGTCCAGAACGCGATGCGCCCCAACCCGATGGACGCTTCCCGGGCTGTTGCCACTTTCACCCGGACCCTGATCTCGATGAAACGGACCCTGGGGCGGCCGGAGGTGTGGGAATTGCTCGACCACCATCTCGGAAGACGGGTCAGGTCCCGCAAGGTCGTAGGCGTCTAATCGGTTGCGTTCTCTGTTCTCCGTTCTACGTTCTACCTAGCAAATAACCAAGAGGAGCCCCGGTGCCGGTCCGCCCCACACACTTCGAGTTCTATTCGGCCGATCCCAAAGCGACCGTCGAATTCCTGGTCAAGGCGTTCGGATGGCAAGCGCATCAGTGGGGCGACCAGGAATATTGGCTTCTCGATACCGGTGAAGGACCTGGAATCAATGGCGCCGTGGCCAGGGCCGGCGAGGACGGCCCCAAGACTCTGGCTACCTGTGACGTCGAGGATCTCGATGCCGCCATCCAAGCTGTGGAGATCAGCGGCGGGACTCTGTTGACAGACATCATCGAGCTTCCCGATGTTGGTCGTTGGGTCGAGGTAGAGGGCCCGGGTGGGGAAGTCTTCGGCCTGATGGAAGCGATCACCCGGGCCTGATCAGGCGACAGAACCGGGCGCGGTGTTGGCACCCGAAATGACCGCAACGATGTGCTCACCCCGCTCGGGGAAATAGGCGCCCGTTGCCAGAGCCGCGATCGTGGTCGCCGCAGCCGGCTCGACAATCAGACGGCAGGCTTCCCAGAGCCATGTCTGTGCCTCGACGATCTGAGAGTCGGTGACGAGAACGGCGTCGTCGATCCATGCATTGACTTGCCAGGCGTGATCTCCCAGCATCGAGGCGCCAAGAGAAGAGGCGGCAACGCCTCCCACTTCGACCGCCACGGGCTTGCCGGCTCGCCGAGCCTCGAAGAGGGTGGGGCACGCGTCCGGCTCGATCGCCACAACGCGGGCTTCGTCGTGGATCCAACTTGCGATCCCGGCGATCAGGCCACCGCCCCCGACCGGGACCAACACGGTGTCCAAGCTTGGCGAATCCTCGAAGATCTCACGAGCGCAGGTGCCCTGCCCGGCGACGACCTCGGCCTGGTCGTAAGCGTGGGCCTGGAAAGCCCCGGTGGCCGCGGCCCAGACCGTGGCAGCGTCGAGAGCTTCTGGGTAGAAACCGGGCACGGGCCGGAGGTCCACGCCGTATGCCGCGATCCTCCCCACTTTCTCCTGGGGTGAGGTTTCGGGGACGAAGATCGTCGCCCGATGTCCGAGATCTCGCGCCGCACACGCCACCGCGAGCCCGAAGTTGCCTCCGGAAGCCGCAACCACACCGGCCTCGGGAATCTCTGCTGCAGTCATCAGTGAGAAGGCGCCACGGGTCTTGAACGAGCCGGTTCGCTGCAGATTCTCTAGCTTGAGACTCAGCGTGTAGCCGGCGCTGTGGACGTCGCCAAGCTCAACTATCGGTGTGCGCCGGACGTGGCTCTCGATGCGCCCCGCCGCGGCCACGATGTGGTCACGGGTCACTTCGGTTGTCACTCATCGCAGGGTAGAAGTCAGTCCGAGGAACCGTGAGAGGTTTCATCTCGTTTCACCCCCATGGCAGGAAGACCCCGGCCGTCTGGGTCACCCTTCCTCGCCGCTTCCGCCTCGGCAGCGGTTCCGGGTTGGGGACAGATCCGGGTCGGGAAAACGTCGTCTCGGCTGGGCCCTTCTCTCGGGTAGCTCGGTCGCCGTCACGGCTTTCATCGTGGTTGGGGTCGCAGAAGGGACACTCGGCATTGTCTCCTGGCTTCTGGATCCCGATTTCCTTCTGGCGTTGGTGATCCTCGACCTGACAGTCGCCGTGTTTCGGGTGTGGGTGACGACCGACGCGTGGCGAGCGGCCGGCGGCAGGTTGGCCGGGGTGGGTCTTCTCGTGCTGTTGATCTTCGTAGGGCTCCCCCACGCCGCCCTTGGCTACTACGGGCTCAAGAGTCGCTCGACGATCAATGCGGTGTTTCCCGGTGGAAGCCAGCCAGCACCGCCGCTGACCATTGCCACCAGCCCCTCCAGCACCACGACCACATTGGCGACGACCACCACGTTCCTGAAGGTGTCGGAGCTCCGTTTTCCGGTTCCGACCGCGCCCACGACCACCACCTCGCCCACGACGACCACAACGCTGCCTTTGGGTCTGCCGCGGATCACCATGCTTGTGTTGGGTGCGGACGCCGGGCCAGGTCGCTCGGGGCTGAGGACGGACA
>JALYNX010000023.1 GCA_030772935.1 Actinomycetota bacterium
ACGTCACCTGACCAGAAAACCCACCACGGGGACGACTGGCGATCTCCAAGTCGAAGGGGTGCAGCCATTTGATCGGTGGCACCTCCGGATTGATGCGGCTGCTACCCAGGTCGTGACGGAGGTCCCACTCGATATCAGCCACCCGACCCGTCGAACCATGCTCGTCAAAAGTGCATTCTTCGATGTCCACGCTTCCCCCTTTTGCGAGCCAAGTCGCCGAGGTCAGCCTTTCGACTCTGCCCAGACCATCCACCCAAAACGAAACCCGCACCTCGGCGATACCGAGACTGCGGCGGATGATGAAGTCCACAAGAAAGGACAAGGAGCCAGTGTTGAAGCGCAAGAACCAAAACTCGAGCGGTTTGCCCCGCACCACCAGATCGCTCACGGGCAAGACGATACGCCGTGATCCGAGTCATATTCGGGCCGTCTCCCGCGCCGCGCCTCATTACGGTCAGCGGACGTGGACGAAACCGACTTCTCCCATCTTGCAGCGCTGCACGCGCTCGGAGATGCCCCGATACCGCAAGTCGTGCTCGACATCGCTGCGGGATATCGGGTCGAACTCGTCTGGCGTAACGACCTCGGTGGGTTGACCTTTGGATTCAACGATCGTTTCATCAAGTGGAATCCCCTGACAACGGGGATCGATCTCGAACGAGAGCGGGTCCGGCTGGAGTGGATCGCTCCCCGGCATCCGGCACCGCGCGTGATCGCTTCGGGCGCTGACGAGAAGGCGCAGTGGCTTGTCACCGCTGCATTGCCGGGCGACTGCGCCGTCGGAGACATGTGGCGTGCCCGACGACCAGAGGCGATCCGAGCGATCGCAAAGGGGCTGCTAGCCATCCACGCCATCCCCATCGACGATTTCCCACCCGACTGGACGGCGGAAGTGTGGGTCGGTCGCCGGCCCGAATCGCTCGGACCGCCACCACGGTTAGAGGAGCATGTCGTGGTCCACGGCGATGCATGCGCTCCGAACACCCTGATCTCTCTCGCAGGCGAGTGGGTGGGTCACGTGGACTTCGGCGACCTCGCGGTTGGCGACCGCTGGGCTGACATTGCCATAGCGTCGCTCAGTCTCGACTGGAACTTCGGCGAGGGACACCAAAATGAACTGTTCGAGGCGTACGGCATCGAGCCCGACGAGGAACGCATCCGCTATTACCGCGCGTTGTGGCACCTGGAGTCGTGAACCTGGCGAGGTCTCCTGAGCACATGAGTTAGCGTTCGTTGAGGTCAAGACCTGACAAGGTGACCCCCAACTAGTGTCCGAGCGGATAGGAAGCCGCAATAGCTCTCCTACAGGGCATGTCTGTGGTGTCTTCGAGCGGCGAGAATCGCGTCTATTCAGGCCCAGATTGGGCTGCACCGATCGTGCTCTCGCGAATCATCAGGTCGGCACGGAGGGGCATGACAACGTGAGGGGTTGCGGTGCCCTCGAACTCAGACCACAGCCTCCGTACCGCTTGTCTCCCCATTTCGGTGAGTGGCTGCCCAACCGAGGTGAGCGGTGGTGCAAACCAAGCCGCTTCTTCGACGTCGTCAAAGCCAGTGATCGCCACGTCCTCGGGAATGCGGAGTTGCCTGCCTTGCAGCACGTGCATCGCCCCCAGCGCCATCCGGTCGTTGGCCGCTACCACGGCATCGAGATCCGGGACGCGGTCAAGCAGGGCGCTCATCGCGACGGCTCCGCTACTGGGAGACCAATCGCCCTCTTCGCAGAGACCGGGGTCGACCTCGAGATGGTGCTTTTCCAATCCGCGCTCCCATCCCTCTCGGCGGTCGCGCGCCTCATGCCAGTTGGCAGGGCCGGAGATATGCGCGATACGGGACCGGCCAATCGAGACCAGATGATCAACGACCTCCTCCACTGCGGCGGCGTTGTCGATCAGCACACTGGAGTATCTATCCGATACACCTGCCTTGACGAACACCACCGGTGCGTGGTGGTCGGAAAGCACCGCCTTGATACGGTCCACCGCCTGTCCGATAGCAGGCACCGACATGATGATGCCGTCGACATGGTGCTCGACCAAGGCCGAGATGGCAGAGCGCGGATCGTCGAGGCTGTCGCCTTCGGGTAATTCAGCGATGAGCACGGTGAGCCCGAGACTCGCTGACTCGTCGATGATCCCACGCAAGGTGAGTGCGGTGCCGGTGTATCCCATCCCGGCGAGGAGCACACCGATCGAGTGACTGCGTCTTGCCACCAGGGTTCGAGCGACGGCACTTGGTCTGTATCCCAGCGTGGCAATGACGCCTTCGACCCGCTGTCTCGTGTCGGAGGCGACATCGGGGCGATTGTTGATGACCCGGGACACAGTCTGAGTTGACACGCCACTACGCGCAGCCACGTCTTTGATCGTGACCCTGTGGCTCGACTCCAGCATTGCCTGGCTCCTCCTCGAATCCAACTACTTCTGCCTGGCTGAGAACCCGATGCATTCGAATGCAGTAGACAAGATTCCTCCAAGATGTTAGCGTTCCCGGTAACGATAACAACCTGGAAGTCATTGAAGTTTTACCAGGCAACCGGGTTGTTGAAAAGGACCCCCCAAAGTGAGGAGGACACTTATGACATCACTGAGAAACCGGAAGTGGCAATTCCTGGTTCTGCTGGTGGTGCTCGCAATGACAATTGCCGCTTGTGGCGGTGACAGCACAGACGGGACCACCGGAGGAGACACTGACAGCACCGAGCCGGCAACGGACGGAGAACTGATCACAGTTGGCTTCGCCCAGACCGGCTCCGAGTCGGGGTGGCGCTCGGCCAACACCGAGTCGATGCAGACGGCCTTCTCGGAGGAGAACGGCTTCGAGCTGGTCATGGTCGCGGCCGATAACGACGCAGCGGCACAGATTGCCGCGGTTCGCAGCTTCATCAACCAGGGCGTGGACGCCATCGTCATCGCACCGATCGTTGAGGACGGTTGGGAAGACGTGCTGCAGGAGGCCGCAGACGCCGGGATTCCGGTGATCCTGGAGGACCGCACCGTGACGGCTCCGGAGGACCTGTACGCCACCTGGGTCGGCCTCGACTTCCGCAATGAGGGCGTCATGGCTGGTGAATGGGCTGCCGCTGAGTTCGGCGACACCCCGACCAAGATGGTGGTGCTCGAGGGCACGACCG
>JALYNX010000024.1 GCA_030772935.1 Actinomycetota bacterium
CTCGGCGGCGACGGCGTCGTCGCTGGCCAGAGGCGAGGCCCGATGGATCTGACGGCGGGCGTAATAGAGACCCGACTGCCCCTCGACCTCGTGGGACAGCGCACACCAGATGACCGTGTCCGAGGCCGCGTCGGGCGTCAGCAACGAGGTGCGGGCTACGGCTCTCACTGGCCAGGGAATGAGGTTGGTATGGGTGAGGCCGGGGTGGACCGCGTGACAGTCCCATTCCGGGCGCCGCACCGCCAATTCCCGGATGAACAGGATGTTCGCTGCTTTGGTAGTCGCATAGAAGCCAAGACCGAATGGCACCCAACCCCGGCCTCGAGCTCGGTCGAGATGGAGGCTTCGGGCTCGATAGTGCCAGTCGCTAGAGACCGAAATCACTCTTGATCTCGTCACCAGAGCCGGCGCCAACTCGTTGGTGAGCAGGAAGTGACCGATGTGGTTGACCCCCCAGTGCACCTCGAACCCGTCCTCGGTCACCCCGTTGCCGGCTCCGATCCCGGCATTGTTGATGAGCACGTCGAGGGGACGCCCGCCTTCGACGAAGGTGCTGGCAGCGGTTCGCACCGACGTGACTGAGGCCAGATCGAGGTGCAGATACTCGGCGGATCCACCTTCAGCCGTGATCTGATCCAACACTTTCTGGATCCTCACCTGAGATCGGCCTGCCGCCACGATATGGAGCCCCGACCTGGCGAGACCGAGGGCGATGGCCCGGCCGATTCCCGATGACGGCCCGGTGACCAGAGCGGTTCTCACCGGTCGAGACCGTAGTGCGGACTAGCGTCGCTTCCCGTGATCACGTGGCCCGAGCGTCTCAACGTGGACCGATTCTTGTTGCGGAACCGGCTGGACGAAGGGCTGGGGGACACCATCGCCCTTCGTCTGGATGATCGCAGCGTCAGCTACGCCGAGGTCGATGAGGCGGCGTCCACCTTTGCGGTGATGCTCGGTGAGCTGGAGGTGGGACCCCAGGATCGGGTCTTGATCGTGCTCCCCGACGGCCTGGCCTACGTGGCCGCCTTGTTCGGTGTCTTCCGGCTCGGCTCTGTTGCCATCATGCTCAACCCTGGCCTCGCGGTTGAGGCTATGGCGGAGATTGTCCGGACCTCCCGGGCTTCAGCCACAGTGGTCCATACTGACTATTTGGGCCTGTATCGCGAGGCAGCGACATCGAGTGAGTGGCTTCCTCCCGAGCTCGTCGTTGATGACGGTCTGACCCTGTCCGGTAACGCACATGCAACCTTCGACACCGCAGCCGGCGACCCCGCCCTTTGGCTGTTCTCAGGTGGCACCACCGGGGCTCCGAAGGCGGTGCCTCAGAGCCATCGCAGCCTGGCCAACACCACCCAACTCTATGGGCGAGGGGCATTGGGTCTCCACCGAGACGATGTCACCATTGCTGTTCCCAAGCTCTACTTCGGTTACGCCACCGGATCGAACCTCTTCTTCCCGTTTTCGGTGGGCGGCTCGGTCGTCCTCTTTCCAGGACCGAGCACCCCGCAGGCCATCGTCGAGCGTGTCGAGCGACATCGGGCCACGGTCCTGGTGACGGTCCCCTCCGCGGTCAATCAACTGCTTTCAGACCCGGAAGCCGCCAAGGCGGACCTCTCGACGCTTCGCTTTGCCACGACCGCAGGCGAAGCGCTGCCCGAGACCCTCTATCACCGCTGGAAAGAGAGGTTCGGCGTCGAATTACTCGATGGCCTGGGCACAGCCGAGATGTGGCACATCTTCATCTCCAACACCCTCGATGACGTGAGACCCGGAACTCTGGGCAGAGTGGTGCCAGGGTTCGAGATCAAGGCCTGTGACGAGGAAGGTGCCGAGGTGGCGGCGGGAGAAGTAGGGCGCCTCTGGGTGCGGGGCCAATCACTGGGCCCGGGCTACTGGGAGGATCCGGAGAGGACTTCAGAGGCTTTTCGCGGCGAGTGGTTCGTCGGTGGGGATCTGATCTCAATCGATGAAGACGGATACGTCACCCATCGCGGCCGAGCCGACGACGCCATCAAGGTCAAAGGCAAGTGGTTCCGCCCACAGGAAGTCGAGTCCACGCTTCTCGACCACGAGGCGGTAAGAGAATGCGCGGTGGTGACCGTCAATGACTCCGACGGCCTGGCGAAGCCGGTGGCCTTCGTTGTCGCGGAAGGGGTCGTCGAACAGGAGTTGATCGACTGGGTGCTTTCACACCTCGAGCCCTACAAACACCCACGCCGTGTCTATTTCGTGGACCAATTGCCTCAGACCCATCTCGGCAAGGTCGACCGTTCCGCGCTGAGGCGATTGGCCGTCTGATTCAGTCGGGCTTGCCTTCCGCCCGCACCCGCACCGGGCCCTTGCCCTCGGGGCGGCGGCCCTCCTTGTCGGCATAGAACGACCGAGCTTGATTCATGAACTTGGTGGCATCGCCGTCGAGCGACACGAGGGGGCCGAGCCCGGCTCGCCTGTTGGGAAAGTCGACGTAGCCGAGAACGATCGGGATATTGGCCTTGGCTGCAATCTGAAGGAAACCCGACTTCCAATGGGGCGCGGGCTTTCGGGTCCCCTCGGGCGCCATGACCAGGATCATCCGATCGGCGCTCACGATGGCGTCCACGACCTGCTGCACCAAGCCCCTGGGCGCGGACCGGTCTACCGGTATCCCTCCCACCCATCGGAAGAAATGCCCGAACGGCCAGCGAAACAGAGTGTGTTTGCCAATGAACGATGCCTTCATCCGGTAGTGGTGAAGTGCCGCCAGGAAGATGATGAAGTCCCAGTTGGTGGTGTGGGGGGCACCGATGATTATCAGCTTGGGCAGATCGGGCAGGGTTCCGGTGAATCGCCACCCCATGAGTTTCAGCAACGTGTGGGCAAGCCAGGTCACGGCGAGATACTCCTAGAGGGTCAGTTCATTGCCGAATCAGTCGCCCCGAACCGGCGCTGTCCGAAATCCATCCTGATCGACCCAGACGTACGAGGGACGGCCCCCCACTGCCTCCACGATTTGGGCCGCCATGGCCTCGTCGACGACGCCAACCCCATCGGTCCGATACTGGACCCTGATCCGCGCCTCCTTGGGGAAGGTCGTCGCCAGAGGGCCCGGATGGGAGCAGACGACGGTTACTGCAAATGGGGCGCCGATCGGCGTCACGTCCCGGGGGCCATCGGTGCGAAGGGCGGTCAACAGATGCCAGGTCCCGATTCCGGCCAGCACGGTGAGAGTGACCGAGGTCGGAAGCGACGATGTCGAAAGGTCGCCCTCGCCGAGCACGGTCTGGAAGGCAACGACCAGGACCGCAATCAGGGCCCCCGCCGCGGTTAGACCGAGGATGAAGGACATGCCGATCAAATAGACGCGTCTTTGCACCGACCGAACCTCTTCGATGCGATGGTGTTGTGCGGCGCGCCAGAAATTGACCCAGACCAACCCGGCCACCAGGACCGTCAAGCCGATAGCGATCAGCCCTTGCTGAGTCGGGTCCACAGCCAGGGGCCGGTCCCAGACCAACGTGACCAGTGCTGTCCCCGCCCCGACCAAGGTGCCGAGGCCGAGGGCAGCCATCGCATACCCATAACCGACCACCGCCCGATTGCGGGTCTCTCCCATCCGAGCCCGATGATGAAACCAGGTCGCCAGGGCGACGAGCGATACCGACAACGATGTCGGCAACGAGTCGAAATGGGCTGCGGCACCGAGATCCGACGACACGAGATAGCTGAGGATCACGGTCACGATCGCGATCCCCGCCCCGAGCGCGGTGCCCAGGGAGACGACACCGACCGCGGTCAGATACACCGAGCGGAGGACCGACGGCTCCTCGTCCCAGTTCGGCAGCCAGCGCCAGGCCCAAACCGCCGTTCCGATTACCAGGAGGGCGAGGGACACGGAGGGGTCGTCGCCGGATCGTGCTTGGAGAAACTCCTCGACGAAGGCTCCCTCATAGAGCCATTCGAACAGCCACTGGAGGACGCCGGTCAACCCGACGACTAGCGCGATGAGGGACACGCCGGAGCCAATGAGCCGGGGCAATTCGGCGGCGTCGGCTCCTGGGGGCTCCCGAACCGCTGCCCACCAATGAAAGACCACCACCCCGCCATAGACCACGAGGTTGGTCCAGGGGTTGGTTCCCGCGTCCGCAAAGGCGCGGGCCACCTGGGTCACACTGCTGAAGAACGCGGTCAGGAAGATGACTTCGATCACTGCCAGGTAAACGGGCCATCCGGGTAGGCGCGGATAGAGCTTGCGGCGCCTGGCTTGGCGTCGCCATAGGAAGAACGAGATCGGGGCCGCCACCACCAGGCCGGCCAGCGCCGCCGCGATCTCGTTGGTGTTGTCGCCCGCGATTTGCTCCCCGGCAAGACCGGCTCGGGCCAGCCGGGCGAGGGAGAAAGTAGCGACACCGACGGCGATGGCCAGGACCAGATAGGGGAGGATGTCGACCCCCTCCTGATCCGGCTGGTCGGGGCGTCGATGCCATAGCCTCGCAATGAGAAGACCCACTCCGGCGAGGATGATGAGCGGGATTAAGAGGACGAGGACGTATTGCATGATGTCAGCATTCGACTCCGTAATAGGGCCAGGCCGGTTGTTGGATCAGCCAGGTGCCGTCATGGTTGATCAGGTTGAACCACTCCTCCCATTCACTCAGGCCACCGATTGGGTCCGGTGAGGGCTCGCTGAGCTTGATGACGACGGTCCTTTGATCGTCCTCACCGTTGACGCTGACGAGAGCAGCCGAAATCCCTTCGATGGGGACACCCGGACCGAGGTTGGGGTCGCACTCGCCTTCGGTGTATTCGGCGGCTCGAGTCTGATCCCGGGCAAACACGGCTTGGAGATAGGCCTGGACCGTGCCTTCGGGGGTTGACGGGTCGAGGTCCGGTGTCTCCCGCAGCAGCCCGGCGGCGACGAGGGCCAGCAC